>JBAXTC010000155.1:0-12532 GCA_037130375.1 Verrucomicrobiota bacterium
TTGAACGCGCCCGGGCCGCCGCCCGCGCGCCCAGCAGGGAATGAACCGCAGATGGCGCAGATGAACGCAGATGGGAGCGCGCCCGGCCCGGCACCCATCAAGGTTCCAGTTTGTTCCGGTTTGCCGCAAACTGGAACAAACTGGAACCTTGAAGTCCCTTTCCGCACTACTCGTTTGCGGGATTCACTCCCAATCGCACCACCGCTAACTCCCTGCCGCTCGCGCAAAGCGCGGAGGTAATGAAGAGGGAAGAGCGGAGATGGGTAACGGGCTCTCGCCACGCAGGAGAGGAGAGACCAGCGGAAGCCTCCGATGACACCGACCATCGGGTTCAATGAGTAAATGCTGAAAAACTGAAAGGCTGATCTGCTTCAGCGTTTGGCCAGCATGGAAAATCATTTACGGAGCGCGGCGGCCTGCTTGCGAAACTCCTCCACCGCCCGCCGGGCTTGTTCCAATTGCTGGGGCGTCAGGCGGGATTCCAGAGCGCGCTTTCCGTCATTGGCGCTGGCAATTCCGCCCGAGATGGCCAACTCATACCATTTCCATGCCTCAACCAGGTCGGTGGCGGTGCCCTGGCCTTCCTCGCAGCGGCGAGCCAGGTTGTACTGCGCATAAGCGTCGCCCAAGTCAGCGGCCTGCCGGAAATAGCGAACCGCGGTTTTAGGGTCTTTGGTCGCGCCCCGGCCTGTGCCATACATCGAACCCAGATTGTAAAGGGCAGCGACATGGCGCTGGGCGGCAGCTTTTTCGAGCCAAAACACGGTGTTGGTGGGGTCCTGCCCCGCAAGACGACCAGACTGATACAGCGTGCCCAGTCGGTACTGCGCTTCCGCATTCCCCGCTTCGGCCGCTTTGCGCAACCAGTCCCCGGCCTCGCGATACTCGCCCGGCCGAATCGCCTTATCCAAACCCCAGATCCCCATCTGTAACTGGGCTTGCGAATCTCCGGCTGAAGCCCGAGCCGCAAGGGCTTTTTGGTCCACATCGCTCCGCCCAACAATCGGCTCAGAATGGTCCTGGTTGGCTGGCAGCACCCTGGCAAAATAGTACCCCGCGCCGCAGAGCACCACGGCCACGACTGCAAACAAAATTACCAATGACCCCTTCAGTTTCTTCATAATTCAACAATAAACAGCAGCCCAAGTTAAATGCGCCAAACGCTCATTCGGTATCAAATTGTAGGTGCAATAAATTTTAGTTGCAATCTGCGATTTGGTTTTGCAATGTGAAGCATCAGTTCGAAATGGGCAAGCAAAGCCATACATGTTCAAGGTGGCTACCGGCTGGGGGCAACCCTGCCGGTTGCATGGCGGCAACCATCTGCGCGCATGATTCAGCCCGCCGGCGGACTGGGTCGTCACACGATTGTAACGTGCAAGACATGGGGCCGTAACAAGGAGGATGCATTTTGACTTGCAGATTATTCTTGTGTGCAACGGATCGGTGGGTAATCAATCGACAGGACAGATTATGAATGTGAATACGACGAAACGACAAAACGGGAACCGGCGCGAAGGGTTTACATTGATCGAACTGCTGGTGGTCATTGCCATCATCGCCATTCTGGCGGCGCTGCTGCTGCCGGCACTTAGCAAAGCAAAGGAGCAGGCCAAAGCCGCCCAATGCAAGTCCAACCTGAAGCAAATTGGCTTGGCGGGAATTCTGTACGCGCAGGACTTCAAGGACAGCTATTTTTACCTGACCGGTTCGGACGGCCCCTACCTTCCCAACGACGGGCAGTGGACAGCAAACCCGCGTTCAGACATCCTCCTCCTCCCGACGGATGGGCTGGCCTACTGGGCCATTGGCTACTTGGATTATTTCGCGAAAAACCGGCGTGTTTTCCACTGTCCCAATTGTATTCACTGCGACGAATGGCATGACGGCGGCCGGTATTATCCAGTTGAATTTTGGCAGAATTCCCAATACGGGATGTGTCAGTTTCTTCTCACGGCTTTTGACGCCTCTGTCGAACCTCGCTTGAAAAAGCTCTCCAGCTATAAACGGCCGTCGCAGATGATTTTCGTCCAGGATTCGGCGGAGCAGAAGAATGAGGGTGCAGATGACAGCATCGGGCTGTTCCCGGGCAGTGCTTCGATCCTGACCCAGTGGATTGGAACACCGCCGCCGCTTGGGGGCCTTTCGACTCTTTACGGCGGTTACGATTTCACCTGGGAATGGTATCGCCATAACAAGACCTGCCAGACTTCCTGGGTGGATGGGCACGTGTCCAACATTAAATTCAAAGGCCTGAAGGTCGGTATCGATTATCGCCATTTCACGGGGATAATCCCGCTGAATCCGGCTGAATAGAACTGTTCTCCGAACATGATTATGATGACACCACTCTGCGCCACAAGAATTACGCTCGCTTTCCTTCTGCTCTTGATTTCCGGTTTGGGTTGCAGGAAGGACGTTTCGCCGCCAGTACCGCTGCCGGTCGATCAATTTGCCGCCACGTTCAACACGGCTTTCGCGGGTGCCAAAGCCGAGGCCAAAGACACCGCTGCCCAGATGGTGACGGCAGTCCAAGCCAAGGATTATTCAAAGGCATTTGCCCAACTCCAATCCCTCATGTCAACTCCTGGCCTGACCAAAGACCAACAGGGCGTCCTGGCGCGCGCGTTGCTTACGGTGAATGACCTCCTGGCCACCGCCCAAAGTCAGGGTGATCAGAAAGCCGCCGAAACCATTCAGATCTACCAAAAGAATAAATAGTCGCAGCTTTCAGCCCTAAAGATAGGGTTGCTCGCGATCACATCTACATCTTTTCTTCCAAGTCTCGAACAACACCAAAACAAGTCCTAAACTACCTATGAAAGTAGTAGCCATAGCCAAAAGAAACTTCTGCGCGCTGTGCGCAGTCGTATCCGATAAAATAACCGTAAACATAACCATGAAACCGATACCCAAAGCCAAAAGAAACTCGTGCGCCCTCGGCGCAGTCGTGCTGGCGACCCTCCTGGTCGCCGCGAATACCTCCGGCCAACCCACGGGCCAATGGGATTTTAACAGTGGCAATCTCAATGCCACTGTAGGCGCTGCTCTTACCTACGCCGATGGTCCTGGGGGGCCCACCCAGTTGGGAACCTCGTTTGGGACGACAACCTCCCTTGGCATCCCCAACATCAACGGCACGGCCGCCAACGTCATGCGATTCCCCGCAGCCACTAATGGCATGGGCTATCTAATGCCAGACCCTGCTACACCCAACGGCGGCGGTTCGCAGGTGAACGAGTGGACCCTGATCATGGACGTGCTTTACCCGGCTGCTTCCGACGCCCTGGACCGGCCCATCATCGATACGGATGGCACGATCTTTGTGCCTGGACCCGACTTCATCGTCAGTGCCAGCGATGGCTTGGGGTCGCCCCCCAGCGGGCCCTACGGCGGCTCCATCCTCCCCAATATCTGGCATCGAATCGGGATTTCCGTGACCGCGGACGTCGTGAGCTTGTACATCGACGGCCAACAAGTCGGCACCGGGGCGGGTGCTGGTCTGGACAATCGGTTCGCTCTGAGCGCTGGCGCCACTTCCCTGATTCTGGGCACTACACTCACCAACGCCGCCGTTGGGTACGTCAATAGCATCCAGGTCCGTGATGTTGCACTGAACCCTGGCCAGATGCTCGCGATGGGTGGACCTTCAGCAGCCGGCATTCCTCAGGTCATCCCCCCGGTGCCTTCGTTCATCCAATCCCGCACCCCGGCGGTGAGCGCCAGCGGTGTGAGTCCAACGCCAACCATCGATGTCGTGTTGAATCAGGGAGATACGACCGTGAGTTCATCCTCCATCAAACTCTACTTCGACGGCGCCTTGCTTCCGTCAACGATGACCCCGACCCCGCCCACGTTTGATGTTGCGGCGTCGATTACCGCCCTCCAGACGCCAAATTCCCTGCATGCGTTGTCGCTGGTGTGGTCGGATAGCGTGGCCGGTCTCAAGACAAATACATGGTCTTTCACCGTGCAGAATTACCAAAATGTAAATCTTCCGACTCCGTTCTATTTCGAGGATTTTAACGGGCTCACCGAGGATCCAAGTGGCCCAGGGCCTTTGCCTCTTGGCTGGACGGTTAGCAATATGACCAGCCCGGGAACATCCGGTTACAATCTGGACAACCGCGATTCAGACTGTTACCTGAACTGGGTTCTGGTTTCCAGCTACCGCTTCTCGACCTGGGGTTCGGCCCGCACCGATCTGCCGCCCATCGTGCTCAACGGAACGCTGTTGACCAGCTTAACGGATGGCAACCTGATGTGGGCAGAATCCGACCAGCGCTGCGGCGGTTGCAACGGCCAGTTCCAGGAAATGTACACCAGAGATATTGATTGCAGCGGAAAAACGAATGTCTTCGTCGCCTGGAAGAGCATTTATGAGCAGAACCAGGACAATATGAATTGCTCCGAATACTCAATCGACCAGGGAGCCAATTGGCTGCCGGTCCGTTACATGTTCTGCACGCTCGGCAATGGCGAAGCTTCCGCCATTTATTACACCAATAATGCGGCCGGCCAGCCCGTCATTGACGTTGGGCAGACTTTTTACACCACCGCTGTCAGCCGCAACTTCTCCACAACGACACCGCCTGCGGCTACGAACTACGCGTGGTACATTAAGGCCCCGATTACAACGAATCTCATCCCTTGTATCATCGGATACACCAACGACGACACGCTCAACGGAAAAGAGATCGTCGTCGTGCGCCTGCCTAAGGCCGATGGCCAATCGAAAGTGCGCCTCCGGTTCCTCGATACCGGAACGTCCAGTTGGTTCTGGGGCATCGATGACTTGGGACTATACGAAATCAATACGCCGGTCATCACCTCGCAACCGGCCGCTCAGACGGTGAGCGCGGGAACCACTGCGACGTTCACCGTGGTTGCGCAAAGCGCCACACCTTTGACCTATCGTTGGCAACACGCGGGGACGAATCTCTTTAGTGTTGGACATTTCTCGGGCGCGACCAACGCAACCCTCACGGTGTCCAATTGTGAGACCAACGACGCTGGCCAGTACGTCTGTGTCGTGGGCAACCTTTATGGCAATGTGCCCAGCGTGGGCGCTCAGTTGACCGTCGTGACCGCGCCACAGATCATCACGCAGCCGACCCCGGCCGTCTCCAGCCCCGGCTTCCCGGTCTCCCTTACGGTGGCCGCGCTGGGCCGGGTGCCGTTGCACTATCAGTGGCGGCACGATGGTTTGCCGGTGGGCGCGAACAGCCCCACCTTAAGTTTCGCCTCCGTCCAGACGACCGATGCGGGCCGATACCAGGTGACCGTTACCAACAGCGAAGGCTCGGCTTTGAGCGCTGTGGTTCGCCTGATCGTTTCCCCCGGCCCGATCACCAACAACCTGGTCGCGCACATCACGTTTGACGGCAATTACGACGATTCTTCCGGCCGCAATAATAACGCCTCGGCGGTGGGTGGACCAACCCTGGTCGCCGGAAAGATGGGTCAGGCCATGAAATTCACCACC
This sequence comes from Verrucomicrobiota bacterium, assembly GCA_037130375.1. Lineage (GTDB taxonomy): Bacteria > Verrucomicrobiota > Verrucomicrobiia > Limisphaerales > UBA8199 > JAPLUA01. The sequence continues at coordinate 5,486 of JBAXTC010000155.1, forward strand.
ACTCAGGATGGGTCCACCATTCAGTACGCAACGCTGGGCTATCCCGATGATCTGAAATTCGGGGACGCGGTGGATTTCTCGATCTCCTTCTGGGTCAATTACACCCAACAGGTGGATGACCCGCCGTTTATTTCAAACAAGAACTGGGCTTCGAGCGGCAACCGGGGCTGGGGAATCTTTACTCAGGGCGGTGGTAATTACCGCGCCAACACAACTGGAACGGGCGGGACCAAGTATGACACCAGTGCGACGCCGGTTGTGCGCGATGGGACGTGGCACCACATCGTGCTGAGCCAAGCCCGTGGTGCGATTGCGAGTCTTTATACCGATGGTGTTCTGACTATCACGAAGCCCGATCTCGCCACCGGTTCGATCGACACTGACGATCTTGGCTACGCCGTCAATATCGCCCAGGACGGTCAGGGTAACTACACGGATGGAGGCAGTGCTGGCATCACCAATGCCATCATCGACGATGTGGGCATCTGGCGTCGCGCGGTCAGTGCGCAGGAAGCTAGTGCCATTTATACCGCCGGCCAGAGTGGCAAGAACTTGGCGCAGGCGGTCATAGCCGTCCAACTCACGGTAGTCAGCATCTCCAACGGCAACATTCACCTCGCTTGGCAGCCCAGCCCGGCGGTGAAGCTGCAGCAATCCACCAGCCTGAGCCCGGCATCGTGGACGGATGTTCCCGGCACACTCGGCGCCGGCTCGGCATCGGTGCCCATGTCCCCCACCAAGCTCTTCTTTAAACTGGCGCAGTAACTCACCCACCTAAACCCCGGGCAGGCTCCAAGCCGCCCGGGTCCGTGGGCCTGATTCGTTCACCGTTTGGGTGATTCAGTGGGTTTTGGCATGTTGCGTAAGTCATGCCAAAACCCATTTTAGTTTGGAGTCCCGCCTTTAGGCGGTTTCTGCGCCGCGCCGCCTAAAGGCGGGACTCCAAACTTTCCACCGTCCTGCGGTTTGACCTTCAGGACATCCAGCGTGAGATCAGCCGGCTTGGGCTTCATTGTTTCGAAGGCGATCCGTTGCTCGGGGGTAAGTTCCTGCTCGACCTCGGCGACCAGCCGCCAGATGACGTTCGTGCTGCGGGTGATGGTGTCCAGCCGAATCGCCTGCAACTCGCGCACAGCCTGGTCCAGATGCACCTGGATGTGGCCTGCTTGTGCCGGGTCGGGCTTGACGATGCGGTCGAAGGTGCGCGCAACGTGTTCGTTCCAGTTTCCGGGATCGTTGCGCGCCTCCAATCGCCGCCGCGCGACGTGGTGTCCAAACAGCACCCCAACCAGGCCGCTGACGATGACGAGCGCTGTGAGGCAAAGTGCGATCTTCCAGTGGCTGACCAATTTCATAGCGCCCAGACAAGTTGCGCCACGGTGTCGGCGACGCCGGGTTCGAGCGGGCGGGCGTCACGCAGATGCGGGATCTCGATTGCCGCCGCCAACAGAAGCGCCCCCAGCGCGCCGGCCAGCAGCCTCAGCGCCAGCCGTTGCCAGACGCCCTCGAGCGATTGGGGTTGGCGGACCACAGCGCGAGCAACCACACGCGCCGGAAATCCGAACGGCGCGCCCTGGTCCCGCGGCGCGGTTCGGCGGGCCTGCGCCATGCACTGTTGCCATTTTGTGTCAAAACTCTTCATATCGATTCGCTCTCTTGAAAACCTCGGCCAGCTTCCGCAATTTCCGACGCGCCCGGAAGGCCCGCACCTTCACCAGCGAAGGGCTCCAGCCGGTGAGTTCGGCGATCTCTTTCACCGACTTCTCTTCCAAATCCAGCAGGCTGATCACCAACCGGTCCTCCGGCGGCAACTGCGACAGTAGTTTTTCCACTAGTTCCCGCGCGGACCCGGCTGCCGAGTCTGGCGGCGCGCTCTCCTCCGCGATCATAAATTCCAGCCAGGCACGTTGCTCCTCCGAAAGGTCGCTCATCCGGACGGCGGGTCGCCGTCCCTTGGCTCGCAACGCGTCGAAACACGTCCGCACGGCCAGCCGCGAGACCCAGTGTTCCAGCGGAATGCCCGCGCGCGCTTCGTACTGGTCCAGCCTCGAGAACAGCTTGAGAAAGATTTCCTGTGCCAGATCCTCTTCGTCCGACCGTTCCGGGCAATGACTCCGCACAATGCGAATGACCAGCGGGTAGAGCGCTTCGACCAGCGCGACAGCCGCATCCGGGTCGTGCTGCCGCACCCTTTCGAGGCACTGCCCTGAGTCGAACTCGAGGGTCGCCATGATTCATGCATTCACTGGTTGCTCAACTTTATTAACGTCAGGCTGGCGCGATGGTTACACCTTTCCGCAGGTTTTGGGAAGCGCCCGGTTCTCGCTGTCCTTTGTCCCGCCGCAAGTCACCCTTCACGCTGCCCACGCGAGGCTCCTCGCCCATCCCGCTTCTGCGCGTCAGGGCACCGGCACCTTCTCGGGGATAACCTGAAAAAAACGGCTCAAGTCGCGGTCGGTATTCGCCACACCCGGCTTCACCACGATCCAATCGTTCATTTGCGCTATCTGGGCGGTGTTACCCTCAAGCCATCGCCAGGACTCAACGTGGCCGTCGGCGAAGCTGAGCATCCCAGCATTATTGTGCCGGGTGGCTGGAAAGCTGATCCACGTCCAGAGCGACGAATTGAAAAGGGTGAGACTGTCCGGCGCGTTGATGCCGAAGGCGCTCTGTTGGATGCTCTTCTCGTTCTCTTCAATGAACACTGCCGCCCGGCTCGGCCCCGGCCGCTGAATTTGTCCCAGTCGATGCCAGCAAAGCTCGTATCCAGGGTCATCCCGGTCCGCCCGAAAGTTCATATACATGCTCATCGACACGCTGCGATTGCGCGGAATAATCCCCTGGTCCAGCACCGTGGACCGGTCCCCCGGACACCGGTAGATGCCGACAGATCGGTTGTAGGGGTACAAAACGCCTCGTTGCAGGTTGGTCGGTGAAGCGTCCGCCCAGGCATTGCCTTGCAGCCAGGAAAACGGGTCTGCCGTCCAGGCCTCCCGATTGGCAATGTCTCCGGGATTCAACGCCGTATTCCCCGGCAGGTTATCCCCGTTGTCATCATTGTACATTTGCCAGCAAGTCTGCAGTTGCTTGAGATTCCCGACGCAGGCAGCTCCCTGGCCCTTGGTTTTTGCCTTGCCCAACGCCGGCAGAAGCATCGCCGCCAGGATCGCAATAATAGCAATGACCACCAAAAGCTCTATGAGCGTGAAAGCCGGCGACTGGCGCACCTGGCGCCTTTGAATCGGCAAACGGTTCATCGAACAAGTTTTCATGCAACACACATCAGCATCAGTAACGCCGCAAGACGAGTCAGAGTTACAGGCGGGAGGATTTTTATCTCCTGAGCGCCAAGGTGCAGTCATGCTGCTCCGAGGATGAAAGCCCATCGAGTTTGGGGCGAAAAGCCCCCAATGCCGCTCTATTTCCACATCCAGCTCGAATGGAAAGTGAGCAAGGCTGCCAGTCGGTTGATGACGGAGTTAATGCGCCGCCAACGGGTTAGGCAACCACCTCGGTTCCCACACCTTCATCCGTGAAAATCTCAAGCAACATGGCGTGCGGCACACGGCCATCCACGAACGAAACTTTCTCCACGCCGGACTTGATCGCGGCGACGGCGCTATCGACCTTGGGAATCATCCCTTTGTCGATGATGCCCGCCTGCTTCAACGCATCCACCTGGCCGATCTTGAGATGGGAAATAATGCTGTCCGGATTGTTCGGGTTTTGCAGCAGGCCCGGCACGTCGCTCATGAAAACCAATCGGCGGGCTTTGAGGGCAATCGCCACTTGCGCCGCCGCCACATCCGCATTGCAATTGTAGATGTGGCCATCCTCGCCGCGCGCAGTAGGGCTGATAACGGGGGTAATGCCCTTCGCAATGCATTCGAGCAGCGGGGCGGTGTTCACTCCGGTCACCTCGCCGACGAAGCCGAGGTCCAGCACCTGACCGTCCGGCCCGGTCACCCGCGCTCTGCGGCACCGGAAAATGTCCGGCCCGGCGAATCCTTTGGCCACGCCGCCGAAGGAATTGATCGCGGCCACCACCTCGGGATTGATTTCGCGCGACAGGACTTCATCAGCGATTCTTGCTGTCGCTTCGTCCGTAACGCGCTGGCCCTGAAGGAAGCTGGCCTTGAGGCCCGCCTTCTCCATCGCCCGCGTAATGGCCTTGCCGCCACCATGAACCACCACCGGATCAATCTCCACTGCCTCCAGAAAAACGATGTCGCGCGCGACGCCATTCCGTATCTCCGGATCAATCGAGTCCATGAAACTGCCGCCGTATTTGACGACAAAAGTCGCGCCGCTGAATTTCTGAATATAGGGCAGCGCTTCCAGCAAAGTAGCCGTTTTGACAATCAAGTCCTGCATGGCGGCCAGTTTACTTGAAAACCCTTAGCGGAGGCAATCGGAACAGAACGGGGTCGTGGCACGCTTCACTTGCCGTCAGCTTCCGTCAAATAATCCTCGTAAGCTTGTGCGATTTGCGCATCGGAAAACTTCGACGCGATCATCAGCCGCGCCCGCGCCCGGGCGATTTCGCCGGCTTTCAGGTCGCGACCGAATAAAGACAGATACATCGAGTAATGCGACTCGGTCTGCTGTGGCGTGCAGACGGCAAAGCAATCGTTCGGGGGCGACATCAACACCGCGGCGAGTCCCACAGCCTGGGCGCGACGAACGCCCAGCGGCCTGGCCAGGCGCGGCATCAGCACCCACTCGACCGGGCTGGGTTGGAACGTCCACCGCCCGTCGCGAAAGATGGGGCCCGCAGAATCATCGCGCGGGAACGCCAACCAGGTGCCCCGCTCTTTCTCGGCCGGCATGAAAGCCTTGCCTTCGGGTTTATCTGGCAGCCCATCGACATAGACCAGCGAGTTGGTGAACTCCGGAGCAAAGTAGCACGCCAGGAATGATTCAAACTTCGATAGATTGGTTTTTGCCGCCACGGTGGTTACCACATCGAGGACGGTTGGCGTTGCCCAGCGATAAGTCGCGCGCAATTCAAACGGGCGGTCCGCTGCTGCAGGCCAGCGAACTTCCACGCTCCCATCCGGCTGCAGACGTGCTTCGCTCGGCCAATCCCAAGCCCCTGTGCCGTAACGTTGGTTGGCGCTGAAGACCCGGTAATGGCCGAACAACCCCATGCTCCGGTCCAAAGTCATCCCCGTCGGCAGATGCGCAACCGAAGAAAGACCCTTCGACTTGCCCTCGGCCCGCAGATTGCCGCGCAGCACGCCGGTGTCGAAGGTGAACCCGTTCGAACCGGCCGGCGAAAAGGCGAGCGGTTTATTGTCAAGAGGTTGCACTTGTGCCTCTGCGGGCCATACACCGCACAATGCAGAGGCGATACTCAGGAGAGTTAGAACACGTGTTTTCATTCGATAAGCTGCTTTCACCGCGCATGGCGTCGCACAAGGTTCAATCCAGGTCTAACCGCCCAACGAAGTCGGATCGCTCACATCCCCCTTGTTGAATTCCACGTACTCCTCAGTCAGGTCCGCGGCATACATAAGCGCGCTGCCCTGGCCAAGGTTCAGGCGGATGTGAAGATCGAATTCCCTTGGTGCGACGGCGGCACAGAGTTCCTTGAACGACACGGAGGTTGGCTGGCCCCGTTTGAGACTCCAAAGAATCTTGCGGCTGCCGGGCGCGCTATAACCGATATCGACCCTCTCCTCGACGATGCTTGCAGGACTGTAACCCAGCGCGGCAATGATGCGGCCCCAGTTCGGGTCGCCTCCGTGCCAACTGGTTTTGACAAGCGCGCTGTTCGCCACGGCCCGCGATGCCGCATCCGCGTCCTCAAGTGATTTCGCCCCGTTTACCCGCACCGTGACGAAGCGCGACACGCCTTCCCCATCCCGCACGATCATCTGGGCGAGTCCGAGGCACACGTGGCTGAGGGCGGCGTGGAAGACTTGGGCGTGAGGGGTGACGCGTGATGCGTGATGCGTGATGCGTGAGTTGCCTGCCAGGCCGTTGGCAAGGACGAGCACTGTGTCGTTTGTGCTCATGTCTCCGTCCACGGTGATGCGATTGAAACTGCTGGCGACGGCTTCGTGCAGTGCGGCCTGGAGCGCTTTCGCCTCAATCGCGGCATCCGTAGTGATGAAACAAAGCATCGTGGCGTGGAGCGGCATGGCTCCGAGGCGTTTCCCCGTCGCGCTCATGCCGGGTTGAATCATGCCCGCGCCTTTGCATATACCTCCAATACGAATGAATTTGCCGCCGAGCTTGAATTCCACTGCGATCTGCTTGGACCGCGTGTCGCTCGTCATGATGGCCTCGGCGGCCTGGTCTGCGTGACGGGCGGTCGAACCCAGCCCGACCGCGGCCTCCGCGATGCCGGCACAAACGTTGGCCATCGGCATCGTGACGCCGATGCGGCCGGTGGAACCGACGAGGGCCGACCCTTCCGGCAGGACGAGCGCTTGTTCCGTGAATCGCACCATTTCCCGCGCGTCTTTCAACCCTTGCTGGCCCGTGCAGGCATTGGCGTTTCCGGAGTTGACGACAACCGTCTGGACGCGGTTTTTCCGCACGCGCTCAAGGCAGACTTTCACCGGCGCGGCGCAGGTCTGGTTGGTGGTGAACATGCCGGCCACCGTGGTGGGCACCGTCGAGACGATCAGCGCAAGGTCACGCTTCTCGCCCTTGTCCGAGCCTTTCCCCGTGCCGAGGCGCTTGATGTCACAAAAGACGCCCGCCGCCTTGAAGCCCTGGGGAGCCACGATCGATCCCGGAATCTCAGTCAGTTTCAATTTCATTGTGCCCCCATCCGATAGCGCACTTGGAACGGGGAAACAATTGGAAAATGTGGACCCAACGATTCAAGGTGCAATGTGCGCATCTCAGATTTTTCCAAAATCACCACCCTGGGTAATTGGAGCGCGGACATTCTTGTCCGCTCCCGGAGATCAGTCAACCCCGAAGCGGACAGGAATGTCCGCGCAGGCGCAGGACAGAATTCTTCGAGAGCAATATCTAACCAAGGTCGAGCGGAAGTGCAAGGTGGGAGACGCGACAGGTGGGAGACGCCAA
>JBAXTC010000156.1:0-12458 GCA_037130375.1 Verrucomicrobiota bacterium
AAGCTGCCGCGGCCACCAACAAATAAATACATACAAACCGAGACCAGTTCTAACTATCGAGACTGCAGAGAGCAAGTCGGAAGCCAAGGAGTTAGAACCACGGATTACAGCAGTTGGAACCACGGATTTCACGGATGACACGGATAAAGAAGGGATTGCGGTGCAAGGGGTGTTCACCGGCGGGTGGCGGCGAAAGAGGTTCTCGACCTTACAGCGCTGATATTTTTTGGACTTGCCAGGGTCGTAGCGCAGGTTTTCCAACCTGCCGTATCGCCGACTTTCAGTCGGCAGACCGTTCGAAGGCTCCCCGCTTCCATGCTTGGTCACTTTCGGTGCGTCAGCAGGTTATCAACCTGCGCTACGGCAGCCTGTCACCTGCGATGCCCCTCAAACTGAGAATTGCTGGCCCGGGGCTTGGTTGACATGATGGTTTCACACGTTATCATACCTTGACTTGACTTGATCTTGATGAATACACCTGTGACCGTAAATACACTTGTGTCCGTAATTACGGAGCGGGGGCAGATTTTTATTCCTGCCATGATCTGCAAGCAGTTGAATCTGAGACCAGGCCAGGAACTGGGATGGCAGAAGGTTGCCAACAATGGATGCCGGGTTTCCCATGATACGTCCGAGGACATGCCGGGACTAATTAGCCCATGACTCCGGCAAGAGACCAAGCCATGAAATCGAACCAGGACCAGCCCGCAGCGCCGCTGAGCCTGCGCCGTCGTGCCGAAGAGCGGCTGAAGGGACAGAGGACCGGGGACGAAGGTCCGAGGGCAAGAGAGGAAACGGCGCGGCTGATTCAGGAACTGCATATCCACCAGATCGAGATGGAGATGCAGAATGAGGAACTCGGGCAGGAGCACGCGCGGATTGAGGCGCTCAGGGCCCAGTATGCCGACTTATACGACTTTGCACCGATGGGCTGCGCATCCCTCGACCGCGAGGGGGTGATCCGGCAGGTGAACCTGGCCGGCGCCCGGTTGCTCGGCCTCGATCGCTCACGGCTGCTGAAGCAGCGCTTCGATCGGTTCGTTGCCGAGGGCGACCGCTCCACGGTCCGCGATCTCCTGGATAAAGTCTTTGCGAGCCATGGCAAAGAATGCTGTGAAGTGACGATGCCACAAGCAGGCGCTTCGCCACTCTTTGTGCGGATCGAGGGCACGCGTTCCCCGGATGATCAGCTATGCCTGGTCGTAATGGTGGACCTCACCGAGCGCAAACAGGCCGAAGAGGCGCTGCGCGAAAGTGAAGACCGCTATCGGTCGCTGGTGGAGGAGTCTCCGGATATGATCGGGATTTACCAGGATAATAAACTGGTCTTCATCAATTCCACCGGCGCGCAACTGATGGGTGCGAAGACCAAGGCCGATTTGCTGGGCCGGACCAGCGAGCAGCTCATCCATCCGGAAGATCGCATGGCCGCGGCGGGTCGCATCCGACGCCGGCTGGCGGGAGAGGTTGGCTTTTACCCGGCTGCAGTCCGCTACTTGCGCCTGGATGGAACGGCGAGAATGATGGAAGTCAGCGCCGCGCCGATCATTTTTGGCGGAAAATCCGCCGTCCACTTCATCGCCCGCGACGTCACCGAGCAGAAGAAGCTGGAGGCCCAATTCCTCCGTGCCCAGCGCATGGAAAGCGTGGGGAGGCTGACCGGCGGTATCGCGCACGACCTGAACAACATACTCGCGCCCATTCTTATGGGGACTACTTTGTTGCGCGAAGCGCTGGCACCGGAAGAGGCCATGCCTCTGATTGACACGATCGCCACCAGCGCGCAACGCGGCGCGGATGTCGTCAAGCAACTGCTGATCTTTGCCCGGGGCACGGAAGGGCAAAAGATGCCCCTGCCGCCCAGCCGGCTGATCAAAGAGATGGCCACAATCGTCCAGGAAACCTTTCCCAAATCCATTGTGTTGCGCACCGAGTTACCCAAGGACCTTTGGTCAGTCATCGGCAACCCCACCCAGGTGCATCAGATATTGCTTAACCTGTGTCTGAACGCCCGCGACGCCATGCCCGAGGGCGGCACCCTGACGCTGGCCGCCGAGAACGTGACGCTCGACGACCGCCACACCGACATGAGTCCGGAAGCCAAGGCCGGCCCGTACGTCGTCTTGCAGATCTCCGATACCGGCACCGGCATGTCCCCGGCAATCCTGGACCGGATTTTCGAACCGTTCTTCACGACGAAAGAGCCGGAGGCAGGGACCGGCCTCGGTTTGCCCACCATCCAGGGCATTGTCAAGAGCCACGCCGGCTTCATCCAGGTGGAGAGCCAGGTGGGCCGTGGCTCTCATTTCAAGGTCTATTTGCCCGCCCTGCCGGCGGCCGCTGCCGCCTCGAACGTAACACCCGCGCAGGACTTGCCCTGCGGCTGCGGCGAGTGGGTGCTCGTGGTGGATGATGAACTGAGTGTTCGTGACATTACGAGGAAGGTTCTGGAGAAATCCGGGTATCGAGTTCTCACCGCCAACGATGGCGCCGCGGCAGTTGCTCTTTACGCGCAGCACCAGGCGGAAGTTGAGGTGGTTTTGACCGACCTGATCATGCCGGTTATGGACGGCACCGCCACCGTCCGCGTCCTGCGCGAGATCAGTCCCAAAGTCAAAATCATCGTCACCAGCGGCGTTGCTTCGAAACATAAGCTGGCGGAAATCGCTGGCTTGGACGTGCAGGCTTATCTGCAAAAACCATGCGCCGCCCAGACGCTCCTGATTACAGTTGACGAGGTGCTCCACGGCAAGCACACGCATTGGCAGCCCAGCGTATGAACCTCCTGCTCTCAACCATGATGCGGTTTCTGCCATCCAAAGGGGACAACTGGGTAGCCGCAATGAATCATTTTGCCCTTCACCATTTGGCTTCCTGCCCTCAGACTGAGATGCATTATGAACATCAAACTGCTGTTAAGAACGGTTTTCCTCGTCTTGGTTCTGCTGCTCCTGGTCATCATGGGCATGAACAATCGGCAAACGGTCAGCCTGTCCCTGCCACCGATCTTGCCCAAGATCCAGAAAATGCCTGCCGCGATCATGTATTTTGCCTTCTTCGCCGTGGGCGTCTTGAGCGGAACCATGCTGACTGGGGGAACGAAAGGCGCGGCTGGCAGCAAGAGCAAGACTCCAAAGTAGTTAAACACCTCGACAAGTTTCTCCAGGTTGCCTGGTGGAACCCTGTCCGGAGCAATAACTCATCCAGAGAAAGATAGCGCACCTTGCCGAGTGATGCTTTATGACTTTGGCCGATCAAGTAAAGCAAGCCGGCGTGGTGGGCGCGGGCGGGGGCGGTTTTCCCGCCCATGTCAAGCTGGCATCGAGGGCGGATACCGTGATTGCCAACGGCGCCGAGTGCGAACCGTTGCTGCACAAAGACGGGGTGGTCATGGAAGAATACGCCTCCGAACTGGTCAAGGGCATGCAACTGGCGATGGAGGCGGTGGGAGCCAAAGCGGGCGTCATTGGCATCAAGGCGAAGAAGAAAGCCGCGGTTGAGTCTGTCCAATCTGCCTGCAAAGGAACGCCGGTCCGCATCCATTTGCTCGGTGACTATTACCCCGCAGGCGACGAGTACGACTTGGTGTACGAAGTCACGGGACGGCTGATCCCGGCTGGCGGCATCCCGATCCAGGTTGGCGTAGTGGTGAACAACGTGGAAACGCTGGTTAACATCGCCGCCGCTGCCAGGGGCAAACCCGTCACACACAAAATGGTGACCATTGCCGGCGCGGTCCGGTCGCCCGCCACCCTCCGTGTGGCCATCGGCACGACCTACCGCGACTGCCTCGACGCGGTGGGCGGTTTGACCACGGAGAATCCCGTGCTGGCGATTGGCGGATTGATGATGGGCCAAAACACCGACAACCTCGACACCCCGATCACCAAGACGGCCACCGGCGTCGTCATCCTCCCCCGCGACCACCATGCGATGGCGCGCAAGCTCAAGCCCGGCAAAGTCCAGGCGAGGATTGGCAAGTCCGCCTGCGACCAGTGCCGGTACTGCACCGAGTATTGCCCTCGGTTTCTGCTCGGATACGCCGTCGAACCGCACCAAGTGATGCGCAGTCTCGCCTTCACGGCGACAGGCGCCGATTATTGGAACCAGTGGGCCTCGCTCTGCTGTTCCTGCGGGCTATGCACACTTTATGCCTGTCCGGAAGAATTGTATCCCAAAGAAGCCTGTGACGACTCGAAAGCCGAAATGCGCCGGGCCAACGTGAAATGGACCGGGCCAACCGCAACAAAACCACACCCGATGCGCGATGGCCGCCACGTCCCCATCAAGACGCTCACCCGGAAACTGAACGTTCATCAATACGACATCGCTGCCCCGCTATGGACCGGGTCGATCGATCCCAGCCGGCTCGTGCTTCCGCTCAAACAAAACGCCGGTTCGCCTTGCCAGCCCAAGGTGAAAGCAGGGGACCGTGTCTTGGCCGGCCAACTCATCGGAGAGCCCGCCCCCAACGTGCTGGGCGCAAATCTGCATGCTCCGATGACAGGCAGAATTCGGGAAATCACCGAACAAACCATCGTTCTCGAAAAGTAATATGCTCGAAAAATCCGTTGGCTTGATTGAACTGACCAGCATCGCGGCCGGTTTCCAGGTGGCCGACATAATGCTCAAGGCCGGCAATGTCCGACTGCTGCTGTCGCGCTCGGTTTGTTCCGGCAAATACATGGTCCTCATCGGCGGCGATACCGCCGCGGTGGAAGCCGCCGTCAGCGCCGGTGCGGAAGCCGCCAACGGCTGTCTCATTGACCAGTTTGTCATCCCGAACCTCCACCCGGACGTGTTCGTGGCGCTCGGGCGCGCCCAGCCGATGCAAACCGACGGCGCGCTCGGAATCCTCGAGTCATTCAACATCGCGACGATGATCCAAGCCGCCGATGCTGCCGCCAAAGCCGCTAATGTCACCCTCTTGGAGCTGCGCCTGGCGATGGCTCTGGGCGGCAAGGCATTCTGCACCATGACCGGCGACGTGGCGTCGGTCCAAGCCGCGGTGGCCGCAGGACGAGAAGTCATTAGCAAAGGCGGGGCGTTGGTCTATGCGGTGGTCATTTCCCGCCCGCACCCAGATGTCTATCGCGAGATCGTGTGACGCACTGCAAGGACTCAATTTGACTCGGGTTTGAATAGGAGATAACAGAGATAACGGAGAGTTTATAGGAACGGGGCCGCCGGGACAGCACCAGCTCCGTAGGAGCGGCATGTTTATAGGAACCGCAACCAACAACGGTCTCCGCAAGCTCCGTCAGGAGCGGCATCATCGTTCTGCTGCGGCGTTTCCCTCATGGACAGGCGGGTGGATCTGCCTTGAGAGACCCAGCACCAGGCCGGCGACGATGGTGAGGCTGCCCAGAAGCTGACCCCAATGGAACTTCTCTCCGAGCCACAGTGCGGCGATGGCCACGCCAAAGACGGGCTGAACGAAGACTGTCAATGCCGCCACGTTGACCGGGCATTCGCGGATGACGATGAACCAAACGGTGTAGCCGATGGCGGTGCAGACAATCGCGAGTCCAAGCAGCAAACCCCAGGCCTGGGGCGGCAGCATCTTGGCGGCTTGCAGCGTCTCAGGTCCGTCGATCAGCAGATTTGCCGCCGTGCCGACCAGCAGCGATATGGCCAGCACCTTCATCAGGCTGGCGCCCGCGATGATCGGTTTGCCGATCACGGAGTAGGCCGTCTCGCACACAAAGGAGGATACGAAAATCAGGCTTGCTGCCAGGCCCATCCATTGAAAGTCCCTGCGCCAAACCTCGTGCAGCAAGGCCACTCCGACCATCCCGAGCAGGAAGCCCGCCATGCGTCTGGGGCCGATATGTTCGCGCAGGAACAGGGCCGCCGCCAAGGAAGTGATCAGCGGCTCGACTGCCATCAGAATGGCGGAGTTGCCGGCGGTGCCCAGTTGGTTCCCGTACACTTGCAGTCGCTGCCCGAGGACGAAGACGATCAGCCCCATCAGGCAGGTTTTGACCAGGTCGCGCCCGCGCGGCGCCTGGCCTGGCAACCAAGGCCAAGCAAAGAGCAAGCAAAGTGCAGCCAATCCAAAGCGAAGGGTTACAATGGCACCGGTGGTGCCGACGGCGGGAAGATTCTGGCCAACGACCTTGTACGAGGCGTACACGGCCGCCCAGAAAAAGTTCATGACCAACAAAATGATTAAATACGATGGCTTCATGCGCGTCTAAACAGCGCTGAACAGAATCGTTTTGCCTTGAAAACAGCAAGCTCCGTTTCTGCTGGGGCCTTGCGCAGCGGACAAAGATTCAACGTGACCATGCGCGATAAACAATGTCTAATCTGAGCGCCTTTGAATGTGATGAAAAAATTGATCGTATTGATAGTGATTCTCGGCATCGGGGTTGCCGGCTACTACGGTTGGAAGAACTGGCAGAAAACCAGTCAGGCCTCTGCCGGGCCGGAACGCCCGACTACCGCCACGGTCGAGCTGCGCGACATTAGCTTTGCGGTCAATGCCGCCGGCGAGATCGCCCCCGCCGAGCAGGTTTCCGTCCGCCCAGAAATCAACGGCCTGGTCCAAGAGTTGCCGGTGGATGTTGGCGACCGCATCAAGAAGGACGCGCTGCTTTTTCGGCTCGACGACAAGCTGCTGCAACAGCAACGCGCATCGAATCTCACGGACATCGAGAAGGGGAAGTTGAATGTGCAGAAGGCCGAGCGCGACTACAATCGAGCGCAACAACTACTGACTGAGAAGCTCATTTCGCAGGAGCTTTACGATAATACCAAGACCGCCTTCGACCTGTCCAAAAATGCCCTGGAACGTACCGAGAAAGACCTGGCCACGACCGATGAGCAGCTCACCAAGACGGTTGTGCGGGCCCCATTTAATTGCACCGTGCTGACGCGGCCAGTTTCAGCCGGGCAGGCGGTTTCCGGCTCGGGCGGTTTTAACAGCGGGAGCGAGGTGCTGACAATCGCCGATCTGAATAACATGATTATTAACGCCCAGGTCAACCAGGCGGATGTGCCGCGCCTTAAGGTGGGCGAGACGGTGGAGGTGACGGTGGAAGCCGTCCCCGGTCTGCGGGTCAACGGTGAGGTGGAGCGCATTTCGCCGCAGGCAACGATCAAGAACAACATTAAGGGCTACCCCGCCCGCATCCTGCTTCGGAATGTGGACGTGCGGGTCCGACCCGGCATGACAGCTAACGTGAAGATTCCCGTGGCTAACGCCGACAACGTCCTCTCTGTGCCTTTGTCGGCGGTGTTTACGGAGAAGGTTTCGGAGAATGGCCCGATGGAGCGCTTCGTTTATGTGCAGCAAGGGGATACATTCGAGAAACGCACTGTCAAGGTGGGCGTGTCGGATTATTCGAGCGCCGAGATACAGGAAGGGCTTAAGGAAGGCGAGATTGTGACGTTGGAGCTGCCGAAGGAGGAGCGCGACAAGAAAAAGGCAAAGCAGTTGGGTGTTCAGAAAAAGGGCGGTGGAGAGGTCGCCAGTCCCGGCGCGCGCGCCGGCGGGCCAACGAGCGGCAGCCGCACCAACCTCGGCGCCGCCATTTCGCCATCCGATAGCGCACCGAAAGCCAAGTCAGCCGCCAAATCCGTCGCGGTCCCCACCACCAAAGCCCCCTGACCCCACTCACGCATCACGCCTCACGCATCACGCCTCACCCCCCATGTCCCTGGTCGAACTCCGCAACGTCAGCAAGATATACCGCTTAGGCGAGGAGGAAATCCGCGCCCTTGATGATGTAACCCTGGACATCGAGGAGGGAGAATTCATCTCGATCATTGGCCCGTCTGGCAGTGGCAAGTCCACTTTGATGCATATCCTGGGCTGCCTGGACTCGCCGAGCAAAGGGACGATCCAACTCGACGGGGTAATGATCCAGAATGCCTCGTCGCGTCAGCTTGCGGCGATCCGCAACCGGAAGATCGGGTTTGTGTTCCAGTTTTTCAACCTGCTGCCCAAGCTCAACGTCGTGCAGAATGTGGAACTGCCGATGATCTACAGTGGCGTTTCGGCCAAGGAACGTCGCCATCGCGCCATGGAGACGTTGAAGATGGTGGACCTGGCCAATCGCGCCAAGCATCGGCCCAGTCAGCTTTCCGGGGGGCAGCAGCAGCGCGCCGCGATTGCGCGCGCACTGGTTAACAACCCGCGCCTTGTCTTCGCCGACGAACCTACCGGCAACCTCGACTCGCACACGGGGGACTCCATCCTGCAGCTTTTCCGAACGCTCAGCCAGGAAGGCCGTACCATCGTCCTGGTGACCCATGACCCCGAAATAGCCGCTGTCACTCCGCGCCGCATCGAAATCCGTGATGGCAAGATTGCCCTGAAAGTCGATACGACCCTCGCCGGTTTGCATCCACATGTCCGTCCCGGCGGTGAGACCCTTGCGCCCCGCACATGAAGACTTCGCATCCCAAAGTCGCGCCGGAAGTGCTCCACCATTGGTATGCGCAGCTTGGCATCACCGTCCTTGCCGGGGTGCGCGAAATCTGGGCCCACAAATTCCGGTCGGTGCTGACGATGCTGGGAATTATTCTTGGGGTATCCAGCCTCGTGGCGATGTCGGCGCTGATTTCCGGCATGGAGAAGGGCGCCAGGGAGGCGCTGATAGCCATTGGCGGGTTGGAAAAGGTGCGGGTCGAACCTCAGCCGCTGCCGACCGAACAACGGCATCTAACCGATCAGGCCGTTGGCATTACCTTGAACGATGTCCGCGCCCTGGAGCGAAGCGCGCCGCTGGCCACCCGGCTGTCGCCGGAAATGCGTCTGTACGCGACTGTTTCCGCCCACGGCAAGAGGTTCCGGCCATGGTATTGTAGTGGCGTCTGGCCTGTGGCGGTCGAAATGACCGAGCACGTTATTGCGCATGGCCGGATGTTCAATGAGCTGGACGACGAAATGGCCCGCAGCGTCTGCGTGATCGGCACGGCTACGCGTGATGAAATTTGGGGCGCGCCGGATAAGGTTGGCAGTGAAATCATTCCAATCGGTGAGACCCTCTTCATCAACGGGGTGCCCTTTACCATCGTCGGAATGTTCCAACACTATGAAAGCGAGCAGGAACGCAAGGCGCGCGAGCTTGCCAAAACTGAGGCCGCCCTGAACCCGGGCGGCGCCGTTACCCGAGATCGCGGTCACGGGCATGGCGGCGGCGGACGGCGGCGGGGCAACTTCGTTTTCTATCTCAAGAACGCCACCATTTACATTCCGCTCAACACCATGTGGATGAAATTCCGGTCCGGCGCGGCCCAGGCGGCGGGCGGTGGCGGGTCGGCCACGGGCGCCACCGGCGATCCGCGGCTCTCGAGCCTCGAGTTGAGAATTGCCGGTGTGGAACGGCTGCCGGAGTCTTTGCAGCAAATCCGCAACGTCCTCATGAGCACGCACAAGGGAATCGAGGACTTTACCTTTCGAACCCAGGAAGACTGGGCTGAGCAAATCAATACATTCGTCCACAACGCCCGATTGAGCGGCGGGTTGATCGCCGGCATCAGCCTCCTGGTTGGCGGCATCGGCATCATGAATATCATGCTCGCCAGCATATCGGAGCGCGTACGGGAAATCGGCATCCGCAAATCAGTCGGCGCCGCCACCAGCGACATCTTCATCCAAATCCTGGTGGAATCTGTCGTCATTGCCATTTTGGGCGGCTTGGTGGGGTTGGTCACTTCCTTCGGTTTAGTGGACTTGATCAGTTCCTTTTCACCCACCGAAAATGCGCCGATTGTCACGGTTACGGCGCTGGCGGTAGCTTTCGGGTTCAGCGTGCTTGTGGGGGTGCTGGCGGGTATTTTCCCGGCCGTGAAAGCCGCGCGGCTCAATCCGATACAGGCATTAAGGTATGAGTAGCAACGGAGTCATGGAGTGGTGGAGTGGTGGAGTGCTGGCATTGCAACACCCCAACACTCCAACATCCCGATGCTCGGTCCCGGCCATTCTATGACCCTATCCAACACCATCATCGTCGGCTTGAAGGAGGTGTGGTCGCACAAGTTTCGCTCACTGCTCACGATGCTGGGCATCATTCTTGGCGTGGCGAGCCTGGTGGGCATGGCCGCCATCATCAAGGGCATGGAAAATGGAATGAAAGAGGCCATGGTCGCCATGGGCGGCGCCGACAAGGTTCTGATCGAGCAACAGGAGGTTCCGGCCGAGCAGGAACATCTGGCGGATCAAGCTCCTGGCCGCACGTTGGTCGATGCCCGCGCGTTGCGTGAAAGCGCTCCCCTGCTTCGCCTTATTTCTCCCGAAATGGAGGTGAACGATGTCATTCTCACCCGGGGTGAAAAGTCCAGCGACCCATCCGAGTGCATTGGCGTTTCTCCGGCGGTGCTCGAGATGAACCTCCACACGCTGGCGCATGGCCGTTTTTTCACCGATCTGGACGAGGAATACGCCAACGCCGTTTGCGTTGTGGGCACCGGCATCCGTGACGACCTGTTCGGATCGCCCGAGAAGGCCGGACGCGAAATCATCCCCTTGGGCGAGATGATCTTCATTAACGGGCAGCCTTTCACCATCGTCGGCATGTTCGATCGCTATGAAGGCGAGCAAGAGAAGAAGGAGCGGGAAGCGGCCAAGAAACAAGCGCCGGACCAGCAGACCGGTCCCGCGCGCTCGCGCGGCTGGGGACGCCACGGCAACTGGGCTTTTTACCGCAAGAACCAGACGATCTGCATGCCGCTCAACACCGCATGGCTCCGTTTCCGCGCAGCCGGAAATGCCAGCGGCGTCCCGGACAACCGGCTCACCAGCATCGACCTGAAAGTCACCGGCCTCGAGCAGCTCGAAACCGCCCTCCAGCAGGCGCGAAATGTCCTCATGCTCACCCACCGCAGCATTGAGGATTTTGGTTTTCGCACCCAGGAAAACCAGTTGGAGACCATCAACCAGCAGATTCGCAACGCGCGCATGAGCGGCGGCGTCATCGCGGCGATCAGCCTGCTGGTGGGTGGAATCGGCATCATGAATATCATGCTTGCCAGCATCAACGAGCGTATCCGCGAGATCGGCATCTGCAAGGCCGTCGGCGCCACCGGCATCTCCATCTTCATCCAGGTTCTCATCGAAAGTATCGTCATCGCTCTCCTCGGCGCGGTGTTGGGCGTCGTCGCCTCCTACGGCTTCGTGCGCGTGCTGGAACAAATCAGCCCGACCGCCAACTCTCCGGTCATCACCTCGGGGGCAATGATCATCGCCGTCGCATTCAGCGCCGCCGTCGGTGTTTTTGCGGGTCTCTTCCCCGCCTTGAAAGCCGCCCGGCTTGACCCGATCCAAGCGCTTCGTTACGAATGAGATCAAGTGATTGAGTGTGGCGGCACCTTGCGTCGCGCGGCGGGATCGCAACTTGCAACTTGAAACCTTAGACTCGAAACCCGAAACTCACCGGGTGCGTTGGAAGAAAATCACGTTGGTTGGCGTCGGTCTGTTGGGTGGCTCGTTGGGCCTGGCTCTCAGGAAGCGCCGGCTGGCTGGCTCGGTCGTGGGCTTTGTTCGCCGGGCGGCCAGCGTGGCGGAATGCAACCGGGTTGGCGCGGTCAACCTCGCTACGCGGGATTTGCAGAGCGCGGTGGCAGAGGCTGAACTGATCGTTCTGTGTACTCCCATTGCCCAAATGCGGGCGTTGGTGGCGCAAATGCTTCCGGTTCTTGCTCCCGGCGCCATTATCACCGACGTTGGCAGCGTCAAGGGCAGTGTGGTTCGCGATTTGGAATCACTTGTGGCCAAGGCGGGCGCGCATTTCGTGGGCAGCCATCCCATGGCTGGGTCGGAGAAGACCGGGGTGGGAGCCGCTCGGAAGGATTTATTTGTCAACGCCGTGTGCGTTATCACCCCCACGAAGAATTCAAACCGGAGTGCCGTTCGGAAGGTGGAACAACTGTGGAAATCGGTCGGCTCGCGCGTGCTTCGGCTCACGCCGCAAGCGCACGATGATTTAGTCAGCCGTTCGAGCCATTTACCGCATGTGGTGGCGGCCCAACTGGCGAATTGTGTCCTCAGCCCGGAGCATCCGAAAGAGCAGGGGATGCTCTGCGCCAACGGCTTTCGCGACACCACCCGCATCGCGGCCGGTTCTCCCGAGATGTGGCGTGATATTGCCGTGGCTAACAGTGAAAACTTGTCGCGCGCGCTCGGCGTGTTTATGAAGGGCCTCAGTGATTTCAGGCGTGCGCTGAAGAGCGGCGATGATCGGGCCATCGCGAAGTTCTTTGAAGCGGCCAGGGAAAGACGCGATCGGTGGTCCCGCAGCGCAGGGTCACCTTCACCCGAATGACCCGGCGCGTCGAAGGTCGTCATGTTTTCAGGCTATCAAGGCATCAAGTGGTCCGCCATTGCGATGCCTGGCCCGCGACATGGCAACATAATAACTTGAAAGCCTGAAAACAGTGCCGCCTCCGGACATCATCGAAATCATTCCGCTCGATAAACCCGTGCGTGCGGAAATCACGGTGCCGGGTTC
>JBAXTC010000157.1:0-12416 GCA_037130375.1 Verrucomicrobiota bacterium
TCTGGTCGTGGATATACATCATCCGGGCATACGGCGGCCTGGAATGAAGGTCTTTTTGCTCTTTGTTGTTGGCCATAGGTGTCCCTTCCAAGTGACACTCAATTGTTGCCAATGGTCGGCAATATGTCAATCGCACCGCTGGCAGTCGGCAGCGCTGTTACAGGCTGCGCTTATTCCCCGGTGACCGGCTTGCACACTTCGGCAATCATCGCCCCAAAAGTCGCAACTTCTGGTTGCCTTTGCCGACGATTTTGCCCGTGCGGTCCCGGGTGAAATCATCAGATTTGTCGTGCCTGGCAACAAGCTTGCCCGTGCCGTCCCTGAGCCAATGGCCGTCCTCCTTGCCGATGATCTTCCCAGTTCGGTTCCGAATGTAGTTGTCGTTCATAAACTGAGGCAAGATTAGGACAGCCCGTGTGACTTTTGCAGCCACATCCCAGGGCCCGTGCCAGGATGGTCATCGCTTTCCCTTTCGGTGCCGAACCGCGCCGAGAAGCGCCAGGAGGCGGTTTCCTGGTCCGACCGCGAATTCCTGCGGGGTGTAGGGGTGGCCGGAACTGCGGGCACTCACCTCGCTGCCATCGCCCATTTCCAAAGTCACCGCCCAGAAGCCCGGTTTGGACAGGGCCGAATACTCATAGTTCGGCGTTCTTTTCTTCGCTTCATCCCTTGCCGAGATACTGGCCAGTGGACGCCAGGTATTTCGAGAGCGCGGCCTGCCGCGGACCCAATCGTGCGCGTAAGAAGATAGCCCTGCCTTGCCGGGCAGATCGGTGATGCTATCGCACGTAGATGAGGAGAACAGGCCTGAATCGGCCCATTCCCAACTGGCCGAGGTGACCTCGATGTTGCAGATGCGCAGCCCGGAATCTTTGTCGGACAGAAAGACGCGATCTCCGGCAAAAGCCGCACCAGAGCAGCCCCCGAGTTCGTCACAGGGTCCCAGAAGAATTGGCTGCGCTGGCGCGCTGACATCGAGAGCGTCCAGGGCCCTCCCGCCGCAGGACACGTAGGCGTAGTTTCCGGCCAGCCAGACGTGCATCGCTGCGCCGGTCGTTTCGCCGTGCCCGATCACTCGCGGGGCGCGCGGGTTCGACATGTCCACAACGACCATGTGCTCGTTGTTTGCCACGTACGCATAGTTGCCTTGTGTGGCCACGCCCCAGGCACGTCCCCCAATCTCGAGCTCGGCAATCTTGGACGGGATTCGGGGATTGGTGACGTCAAACACCATCCGCCCGAATGGCCGAGGGGAATGCAGCGGTTGCTTGTCGGTGCGTGCGGCCATGGGACTTCACCTTGCCTGCCGTGGATCGATAATCATCACTGGAAATCTTTCCAGAATCTATTCATAAAACTATCTTTGAAATCTTGAATGTCTTCAAAAATGAATTCCTCCGCCAGGAGCCCAGGAGCAAAACTCATGCGCCTATGGGGGTCGGTGAGAGGTTTGGGAAACCACGCAATTTCATGAAAACGTTCCTTGAGCGGATATGCGCAGACTTCGTAATCCTCACCCTGGTCGTAATAAACCAAAACGACTATGTCCGTTTCTTTCTCAACCAGGTAAGTGGGATAGGCACTCTTGAGCAGTTCGAGGTTTAAGCGTACCTCCTCCCTTGGGTTTCGACTGACTTTGCCAAGCAATTCGCTAGCCCTCTGTGACAATTGGATATTCCAAAAGCGGGCGTTCTCGAAAATGCACTCCCCGCAGGCAATCTTGCTCAACTCCACCTCTAGAGTTCTAGAAAGATTGGTGAAATCTTCACCCCCCTGCGCTGCCTCAATTTGATTGTGCACACTCAGAATTCCATCCCTATCTTCCGCGAAAATGGAAAATCTGTCCTTCAAATATACTCCGAGCAGATCACCCTCTGCCGAGAAGCATCCTGCGAATTTCCGAAGCCTTTGTTTGTTCTTCACAACGGCAAACAACGGTTGATAGAAAGCCTCAGGACCCCAGACCAGGTTCATTTTCGCCATCGCCTCTTTGCTGTCTCGTACAGCCACACAGGCTTTCTTTTGCCAATTATCGCGAATCCAGTTCTTCATTTGCTCCTTGTTCATTTTCATAACGTCTCTGCTGGTTTTCTTACTTGCGTGCTTGTTGGAGGGCACCGCCCGCTTGTCGCGGTGCCACTTTCCAAAAAGTGCAACAACCTGACCCCAGGAGCGCCCTCCAATGTCAAGCGTGTCTTGTGATTCCGTATCGAAAACAGCCACCTTGTCATCGTAAAAGACCACGTGCGGATAGCGTCTTCCTTCGGCTCTGCTGCTTCGACTTGCGACATTAAACCTTGCAGGGTACTTTACGTCTAGACGCAGTCTGGACTTCACATCATCCATGTATTCTATCTCGGTCTTTAAATCTTTAGTCTTAAAATCATAACCTTGGCTGTGATGCGGTGTCAGTGACGCATTCTGGTCCTTCTCCATGACGTCTTGGTACACCGCCTCACCGAAGTAACCGTACTTTGTTGAGCCGCATTTGCGCAACAAACCCAGATACCACTTGAGGTTAACTGACGTCTTAATGTCGCCGGAATTGAGCAAGAATTGGACACGTGCTATTACAATTGAGGTCCGTGAACAGGGGGTAGGGGGCTCAAACGGTGTAGAGCACCCGCTGTCATAGGGCGGCTCACACCCTTGGACGGTGAGTTGGTCGGCGGTCAGGTCCAGTCTGTGCCCCGCTCCGTCCTGCAGCCACCAGTGTGGATCGCTCTCGGTCGCACTTTTCCACGGCCCATAGCCATCGTATTGCTCCGGCAGCTCCACTGAACGAATAAGATGATAAAGCGCTTCCGTCACAATGTAACAATACCCGAACAATGGATTTGTCTTATTCCCCTTCACGTATTCAGCCTTTAACAGATCCGGTGTCAAGCTGTTCAAAATGCAGAGAGTCAGGTTCTTCATGGTGATGACTGTGTTCTTTTTCATAAGGCGGATCGATTTCTTCAATGGCTGCGTTGTTACTGCGTTGGTTTTGTGCGGCATAGATGAGCCTTTTGATTGATCAAGGGACAGGCTCGTGGTTTTCAGCCAGTCTGCAGAACACATTCAGCTTCTCCATTTGTTCCACCGTGCTCGCCTGCGTGGTCGCAATTCGCGGGTCGCCCACCACGACTACCAGCGTCTGTGCCCGCGAGATTGCGACGTTCATTCGGTTCTTGTCGAGAAGGAATTCCAATCCACGCGAGCCGAACTCGCCAGCACTGGAGCACATCGAGACGATTACCACCGGGGCTTCCTGTCCCTGGAATTTGTCCACCGAACCGACGCGGGCGTCGGGAAACCGCTCTTGCAGTTTTCGCACCTGCATATTGTAGGGCGCAACGAACAGGATGTCCATCAATGTGAGCCGGCTCGTCTTTCCATCCCGGTCGGTGAGGCCTCGCCCGAGCAGTTCGTTGGCGATGTCCGCAATCCGTTGCACCTCTTCGTCGCTTCCCTGCGTGTTTCCATCGTGTTCGATCGGCGAGAAGACAATGCCACAATCCTGGCGCACAAGCTTGGTGCCGTCAGCGGGAAGGGCGAGCTGCTGGGCCTGGTTTTCCGGCGCGGCGTGCAGGCGGCCCTCATAAGCCATGTCCGAGATGAACCGGCAGATGTTCGGGTGCATGCGATACGACACGCCCAGAAAGATGCCCAGGGTATCCGGGATGGTGGCGTGCTCCTGAAGATAGTAATTGAGCGCCGATTGGCCGCTCTCGCCCGGGTGGGTTCCCTGGATGGGTTGCTCAAGCTGCATCTGGTCGCCCATGAGGACGAGGTTCTTCGCGCAGCGGGACATTCCTGCCAGGTTGGCCAGGGAAACCTGCCCAGCCTCGTCCACAAACAAATAGTCGAGCCGTTCTTTCATGTCTTCACGAGCCAACAGCCACGCCGTTCCCGCGATTAGGCCTGCTGTATAGATTTGCGCAGCCTCCTCTGAGTTCCGAGCCAGCACCAATCCCGGACAATCTTTCTTGAGCGCGGCGTTGTCGGCTTGCGCCTCTTCTCCGCCCTTGGGGGCACAGACACCCTTCAGGCCACCGGGCATAATGGCGTTGGTCTTCCGGAGGAGATTTTGAATTGCTTTGTGGCTGTTGGATGTGACCCCCACCCGCTTTCCCGATTGGAGCAGGCGGGCGATCATCCGGGCGGCGGTGGTCGTCTTGCCGGTCCCGGGCGGCCCCTGGATGCAGAGGGCGGAGTTCTGCATGGAAGCGACGACACGGACGGCAGCGTCTGCGGCGGTCTCTCCACTTAGCACGAGCGAATCGCTGGTATTCATGCCCGGCAATTCCGGTGGCAGACGCAAAAGGAAGCGCCGCAGGGCGGCGGGCAAAACTCCCGCTTTCACCCAGGCGTTGGCCACTTCCCAGATGGAGGAGTCTATGGGAGCGGGGCTGACCAGCTTATGCAGGAAAATGGCGGTCGAGCGGGGCATGATTCCACCCAACCGCGCATTCAACTGCTGCTTGCTGATCTTGATCTTGAGGGTTCCTTGGCCCCCATCAATCTCGCTTACTTCGGCCTCAGGGAGGGTTAATTCGGCCAACACAACGCGGTCGCCGGCGCAGATCTTGGTGTCCTGAGCCGGATCAAATAGGTAAGTGTAAACGAGAGACTGCTTAACCTGAACTGGCTGCTCGCCATTGAGCGCGAGGTTCTCAAGACTGTTGAGATCGTCCTGGGCTTCATTCGAGTCCTTGTCCCTCCAATCGAACAGCCGCCACCAGGCTGGTTTAGCTTCCCGGCGGTGAAACTGCGTCAGATGAACAAGCAATTCCGTTATCCGGACCTGTTCGGAATTGGCGGGGTCTCCGGAGACCTTCGCCGCTGCCGCCGCGATGAGCTCATGCAAACGTCTTTCGGCCTCGATGGCCTTGTCTGAACGCTTCTTTTCGTCCGGCTTGGCCTGCGCAGGTGGCTGGAACTTGATGTCGCGCTCCGCCTGCAGATCGCGCAACCACTGGACAAGCTGGAGTGTGGACAGGCAGTCATCCTCGTTGTAATCGCGAATCATGCGGAGCAACCCTGACTGCCGCCAATCCCGAGGCTGCCCGCTGGCCATCCAGTTGGCGTAATAAACCATCGATTGGCCCGCAGTCTTCACGTCACCCGCCCGTTTGTCGCGGTAAAGCAGTTCAATGGATTTGAGGGAGTAATTGGGTGCGCCCACGCGCAGCCCCTGGCGGACCAATTGGTAGAGGTCCACAAAGACCCCGTGGCGCAGGAGATCATCCACTTCCTGTTCACGCGTGCCGTGGCGCTCCATCAGGCGCAGTCGCTTCATCGCCGAGACCTCGTAACTGGCGTAGTGGTAAATGTGCATGGCTGGGTCCTGCTTCCAAAGGGCATGTGCCCAGTCAATGAACCCTTCGAAGGCGGACTTCTCCTCCGCCCGGTCGTGCGCCCACCAGTCCTGGAAAGCCGGCTTGCCCTTGTCATGAAATATGGCCCCGAAAAGGTATTCCAGCCCGCCTTCGACCAGTGGAAAGCCCTCCATGTCGAAATAGACATCCAGTGGCGAATGTGGCGGGAGCAGTTCGAGGCCACGACGGGGCGAGTCCTGATCGGGCTTGATGACCTTGAAAACCGGACGAATCAACTCGGTTTCATTCGCCGCCACGCGCGACTCCCGGGTCTGGACCTGCAGGTCCGCTTGTTCCACCAACCGATTCAAGACTGCTGCGGCCAGCTTGGGAACGGGTTTCCTGCCGGCGTTGGCCAGGGTTGCGACGGTGGTGATGCCGGCTGCCGACAGTTTTTTGATCTGGCTGACGTTGATGCCGGCGACCTGGGCAAGATGATCGCAGTCGGTCAGGATTTTGTCGGCGTATGCTTGCCACCGGCCATGGTCTGCTCGGGGGTCGGGAGCGGGCGGCGGTTGGTCCGCGTCAAAATGCTTCATCAGTTCGAGGAACCCCGCCTTTAGTTGCCGATAGTAATGGCAGAAATCTTCGACCCGGAATGACTCGACCATGCCGTTGCCCAGGACCACATGGATGCGTTCCGGCACGACACCCTGGAGCGCGGCGAGCATTTCTGAATAGCAGCAAAGCTGCACCAGGTAATAGGGTTTCACCGAGCGGGCCAGCTTGGTGTCATGGACTTCGTAGATGGGGGTGGCTCTGCCTGGGACTCGGACAAGGAAGTCTGCATAACCGCGAAATTCGGCCAGTTCCAGGCAAGCCTGATAGATCACTTCGCGACCGCCTCGAAGAGCCTCGACCGTTTGCCGCCTGGCCTCGGCGGCGCTGGTCTTGGCAATTTCACAAACGTCGCGGCCATCCTTCTTGAGTTGGCCCAGGTAATCCTGCTCGTGCTTGTTCCCGGCCTCGGCGACCAGTTTCATTTCGGCGCTGTCCTCGTCAGGCGTGACGCGGTCGGGATGCTCCTTGTAAAGCCGGTCCATCCAACTGGCAAATGGAGATTCCATGAACTTTGTCAGGTCAGACGGCGAATAGATCAACCGGCTCTGTTCTTTTTGCATAACGGCACTCCATCTAAAACAAATCTGCGCGTGGGTGCAAGCGTGGCGAAAATGCGCAAAGATGGGCCCAGCTACTACAATTGTCACACCCCCTCATTTATAGTGGCGACATGAATAACAAAAGCACATCTGAACCGCACCAGGCGACTGCCGCAGCAGCCGAGGCAGGCAACCTGGTGAGGAGTCGTTCCGCGGCGCCGGCGGAACTCCTCCAACAAGGCAATAGCAACACCCAGGCTCCATTGCCGTCCGTTCTTGCCCAACGCCTGGTCAAGATGGGGCTTGCGCCCTGCGCGCCGCCATTCCCCCCAGACGGTGTCCCCCTGGCGCAATTGGTGCCTTACTGGCGGCTGTGGGGGCGGGATCCCCAACACAATTATCTGGTTCACCCGGGGGTGGCGATGTTTCCTGTCATTGCCGAGGGGATCGCCTCACTCCAACAGGGGCACTCGGCGCCGCAGGCCGTTTTTGCCGCTTTACTGCCCATACATCAGAAAGAAACTGCGGTGGCACAGTGGACCAAATACACAATTGCCGCCGGTTGTGACCCCTCGTTTGGCGGACCTGCTGGGCCAGCGGCGGTGCTGGAGTTCCTGCTAGAAGGGCGTCCTGACAGGGACCGGTTGGGGACATGGATGCAAGTGATGGAGGCATTTTTTGACTGTGGTGGGCAGTTCCGGGTTCCCGATAGCACCCATGCAGTGGCGCTGATCGAGTGCATCGGAAGAAGTGGGTTGCGCCCGCTCGGACCGTTGGTCTGCCGCATTCTGCAAAGCGAGGATCGCGAGATTGTCATGTCGGTCGTTGCCTGTCTTGCGCGTCTGGGTGTGCCAGACGGGGAGATTTCGGCGGAGTCTATGCTCACCCGTTTTCGTGCGGAGACGGTGGAGCATGGTTGGCGGGCCCTGGCTTTTGTCGAGTCCGGTGATATTGATCGGTTGGATGGGTTGCTGGGAACCGCAGGATGGCTCGAAAGGGTGCAGGCGTTGCGGCTTGCGGAGGCTGTGCTGAGCTGCGGACCGATGGTGGAGCGGCTTGGCGAGGAATGGCTGCACCGCTTGGCCGGTCTTCTTCTGGCCCGGCTGCAAGCCGACCAGGATCGGGATGTAGTGCGATGCCTGGCAACGACACTTGGGTTGGCTCTCGGGCGTTGCAGCAACCCGCCGCTGGAGCAGGTAATTCAGGTGGCTGGCCAACTCACCGACGAAGGGCGGTTCGAGAGTCTTCTCAATGCGCTGTTGATTGCCGGCCTGCCGAACTCGGCAGCCATCCGCGTCGAGGGGTTACGAGGGCAGTCCCTTGCCCTGGGCCATGATGCAGCGCGCGCGCTAAATCGAGTTATGTTGGCCCTGGGGGAACCGTGCGGATGCATCTTTGATTGGCTCACGTCGGAAATTGCTGCGCTCAGACACACGGGTGTTCTTCGCCTGCCTGTTGCCGTCCAGGACTGGTTCGATTTTCCGGAGCGTTGTTCGGAATCGCAAGTGGCTTCGTGGCTGCGAGATCCGGGGGATTCGGACCTGGCCTCGATGTTTTGCGCGGCCTATTTGATCAAGCGGCCCACGTTTCTCAAGGTGCTGGAACAGCTCTGGGTCGAGGCTGCGTTTAATAGCGAAACCGACCTGCTGAAACTGACGGGCGGTTTGCTGGCTGGAGCTGCCGATGATTGTGGGGCATCTCCGGCTGAGTTGCGATGCTGCCTCGGCCACAAGATTGGCGGGCCGCTGCCCGAATCACCGGAGAACGCTGGCCGTTTGATTGGCCTGGTGCTGACCCAGGAAGGTGATGTGCGGGAATCGGCCGAGGCGCTTCTGTTGCAAATGACCCGCGAGTATCGAATCGTGGCTGGCGCTGCCGTTCGCTGGCTGCCGCGTAATCGGAACCCATTTGGAAAGGAGGGCGCGCCCCTGCGCCGGCTCGGCGTCCCAGCACTGGCTTTGGATCACGCAGGTTTGTTGCCCTTCCCGCTACAGCCCCTGTTCTCGACGGGTTGGGCCAAAGGGTGTCCTCCCCGAGTGCTGCTTGACACGATGGTCTTTGGTGGCGGGCGGAAGGGTGAGTGGGCCGAAAAGTCCCTTGAATGGAGCGACCCAGAAGTGGTGCGGACTGCGTTTCTCGAAACCGACTCGGCGGAGCTTGCCGCTGCTTTCCTGCGCGTCTCCTCGTCGATACACTCCGACTTGCGCCGGAACGCCCTCCGGCTGGCCACAGGCGTTGGGGCGCGTTTGCTGCAAACTTCCTTTCGGGACCGGATAATCCAGCGCCTGGTGGATCTGGCACAGGACTCGGACAAGGAAACCAGGGCGGAGGTGGTCAGCGCCGCTCAAAGTCTTGGTGTTGCGGACATCGTTCCAGTTCAACCTTCTTCTGCGTTCCCGTCCGATGAAAACGGGAACGCGCCGGAAACCGTAGAACCGCCCAACGATCCGGCGTTGCAGGAACTGCTCGCAGAAATTGACCGAAGCTTTTGATAT
This sequence comes from Verrucomicrobiota bacterium, assembly GCA_037130375.1. Taxonomy (GTDB): domain Bacteria; phylum Verrucomicrobiota; class Verrucomicrobiia; order Limisphaerales; family UBA8199; genus JAPLUA01. Next base: position 8,959 of record JBAXTC010000157.1, read on the forward strand.
GAATACACCCGTAAAAGGAAAAAAGATATGCCTGCGTGGCTTTGGCCAGCAGCAGGAAACTGAAGCCAAAGCCCGGCTCGTGAAGCATGGGTTTGAGCTGGCACCCTCCATCAGTTGCGCGGATGCCATGGTGGTTGGGCCGGAAGACGCCTCGCTGGCCCTTGAAGCTGCAAGAAAGGCGCGGCTGCCAGTGACGCCCTGGTGCGAGTTCATCTCCGCACTCGAGAACGCCGTTGCTCCTGTTCCTGCTGTGGGACTGCCCAGAAGAGCAGCGATTGAGATCAAATCCGGTTCAGTTCGCATCCTCGACCAGGAATTGTGCCGCTCCGATGTCGCCAGCCCGCTGGTCCCTGCGGAGGAATGGTTCCGCCACCTGTGCCTGGACGGTTGCTTTCTTCAGAACGCGCGCGCGGTGGCCATGGGAGTTCGGAACGGCCTGCCGGTGATGCTGGAGGGGGAAACCTGCGCGTCCAAAACCATCTCCATAAGGTGGGTCGCTCATTTGATCGGCCACCCTGTGTTGCGCATCAACCTTAACGGTCAGTCCGACACCAGCGAATTGGTGGGCCGCTATGTGCCCGGGGGAGCACGGCAGGACCCCGGCCCCAACACAGTGCTCGTGAGCGGGAAGCGGCGAAGTGGCGAGCAGGACACAAGGTCGGCCCCCATCAGGGCCAACTGCCCGGACCTTTGGTCGAAATGGAATCCTTCGTCGGCCGCCGGACCGTCGGCGACGCCCTCGTGGCGTTTTCAGGAAGGGTGTATTCCGACAGCCATGCGCCATGGCTGGTGGGTTCTGCTGGACGAAGTCAACCTTGCGGAGACCCAGGTTCTCGAACGCTTGAATCCAGTCATCGAGCAACCACCATCCCTGGCCTTAACCGAAGGGGACGGCACGGTTTTCGGCCCTGGCGGGACGGTGCCGGTTGCCCGCGGTTTTCATCTGTTCGGGACGATGAACCCAGCCGAGTACGCGGGGCGCTCCGTCTTGAGCCCGGCTTTTCGCGACCGTTGGTCGGTGTGGCAACATGCGGATGTTCCCGGCGAGGCGGAGTTCGCGGCGATGCTCAATTGCCTCGTCTTTGGTGAGCAACCCGAGTTCGCTTTTGAAGGAGTCCTGTATTACTCGCCGCCGACCAAGCCAGTTCATCCGGAACTGGCAGCCATTGATGGGATTCGAGAAGTGTTGCCGCGCCTGGCGCTGTTCCATGCCTCGTTGTGCCAGGCCTCCGGCATGGGTGGCGCTGCCCCTTCACTTGGCCGAACCCGGCGTGAACGGTATGTCTTTACGCGGCGGACTTTGCTGAACTGTCTCAAGCTACTGGGACGGGCGCGGGTGGAAAACCCGGACGCCCCGGCAGGGGCGCAAATCCGCCAGGTCATCGAAGATGCCTACATGAGGCGCATTGGTGATCGGACGGACCGAAATGCGGCAGTTGCGTTGCTGCGTGCTGCCGGATTGAGTGAAAGATGAGGGATGACAAGCGATGAACCAGCCAATACCTCCTTTTCGTGGAAGCAGGGTCAAGCATCGGCTGCACACACGCCCTGCTTGGAATCTCCCTGCTCACCATTTGCTATCTTTTCAACAGAAGCCATCCTTCCCTCGCTCACCTTTTGTGGACGAATTGGAGCAGCTTGCGCGGATGACGGCGGGCCGGTCAGACTTGCGCCTGGTCGTCGGGGAGGCGGGGAGCGGTTGGTCCTGGAACCAGCGGACCCACACCATTTCGGTTGATGGTGGACGGCTTGGAATCGAGACGGCCGACTTTACCCGCGGACTTGTCCTGCACGAAAGCGCCCATGCGGCTATCACTCGCCTTTCTGAAATCGCTCCTCAATCCATCATCGAGGATTGGCGGCTCTTTTCACTGTTAAACTTGCTCGAAGATTGCCGGATCGAGACTTGGATGCAGGTTCGTTTCCCAGGCTGCACACCCTGGGTTCGAGAGTATAACGACAGCTTGTTCCGCCCGCTAGCGGCGGACAAGGAGCAAATCCCGCTCGCGCCGCAGTTCCTGAAGGGGATAGCAAGCCGGTGGTGGTTCAAGAAGGATGTTGAACCAATGGACGATAAAGTCTGCCAGGCAGTGGACGCTGTCTGGCCCGCATTCCAGGAAATACTGCAGGCATTACCCTCCCAGCCGCGTGCCCTCGGAGGCGTCTCGGAAGCCTACACCGCGAGCGCGGTTTCCTATTGCTACGCCGCGCGTGACCACGAGCACCCGCCGGATTCACATGAACAGGCCGTCCGCCTTGCGCAATACCGGATGTGGTCCATTGTCCATCGGGACATTCTGCCGGTCTTTCAGCAACTCCTGCCGCCTGGAGCTTTGAATGATCGGTGGCTGAAGATTTTCTTCGTCCGTTTCCTCCAGACCATGCCGGGACAACATAGGGTGGGCTCTTTGCCTCCTGGCGTGGAAATTTGCATGCCGCGATACGCTGGGGAAGAGCCGGGCCGCGAACTTGGCACCACCGGCCTGGGCTCTTACAACCAAGCCTGGCGTCGCCAGTTTGCAGCAATCGAGCAGGTGGCCGAGAGTCTCTTGCGCTGGTTCCAGGCCACCAAACGAACCCGCTTCCGCGACGGCTGCCCCTGGGGAACGCGGGTGCTGCTGCGCGCCGCCATGCGATTTGAAGCCGATCCGCGTGCTTACGACCGGCTCTGGCGTCGGCCATTGATTCCCAAGAAGATTAGCGCGCACTTCAGCCTTGTGGTGGACCGATCCGGCTCGATGGACGGGGAGAACATTCAAGAGACGTTTCACGGCGTGGTGCTGTTGAGCGAGGTATGTCAGCGCGCGGGTGTGCCGCTCAATATTTATGCTTTCGCAGGCGAGGCGGAGCGATTGTTGGAGCACCATGAACCGCTGTCGGACGCGGTCCGGGCCAGGCTTGGCACACTGCCGGAGGCGGCTGATGGCGGCACGAATCTCGCCGGGGCGCTGGAACTGGTCGCGGCTGACCTCGCGGGATCGCCCTTCCGGGACCGCTTCGTGTTTGTCCTCAGCGATGGCGTGCCGCACGACGCACTATCCGTCCAAACCCAAATCATGCGACTGGCTGGCGAAGGCATTGTTTTGATAGGGCTGGGCCTGGGGCCGGAAACGCAGCAATTGGCTGACTTCTTCGAGGTTAGCCGGGTGAATCTGACCGCCAAAGAACTGCCCGGCGTGCTGGCCCAACTGCTCGCGAGATGCCTCGCAAGCCGATGAAAGATGGAAGCCCCCTGCTATTTGTTGATGCCCCGGGTGCGGGTGCTCCACTTGGCGAGCCATTTGCTGGCGGCGGTGGCGCCGAAGACATCTTCACCCGCCCCGCCGGAGGCTGGACTGGCCAAATACGATCCGAGCTGCGGCGTCGTGTTGAACATCCAGGGCTTTGGGGTGGGCGGGTCGATGTCTGATCCCGGCACCCTGGAAAAGCCGCCCGCCGAGAAGTTTTGCGGCTACGCA
>JBAXTC010000158.1:0-12388 GCA_037130375.1 Verrucomicrobiota bacterium
ATAGCCACAGATGCCACCGGGTCCGCCAAGCTCCAGCGGAGCGGCATGGGTTCGCATTGACGGCCCCACCACTTTTCCAGGCACCAAACTGCATAAGGTGTTCAAATTGGTATCAGGTTGAAATCCGGCGGATGCCGTGTTCTGCCGTTTGCTCCTGTTCACAATCCATCCGTCCCCGAGTTTTTGCGGGGCAATCCCGTAACAGGAGTCAGACCACAGTCTTGGCTATGAGCGCAGAGCACGTATCGCTGACCCCATGTTATCGTTTCGCATTTGTCCGGAGGCCCATTTCTATTGACAATGAATCACATGAACGCTTATATTGGCGTGAACCTATGAAAGCGACATCCATGCTGGCATTGCGCATCGGGCGCTTCACGAATGGCTATCGCCGGCCTGCAGTGGTGTGGGGCGTGTCGTTGTTGAGCGCAGCTTTGTTTGCCGGCGGATGCGCAACCAGAGGAAGGCCGCGGCCCATTGACGATGCCAGGTGGATGGAGCATGCGTTTTCCCAGACGAATGGCGATGTGACCGTATGGGTTGCCTTGCCCGGCGATGAGCCGACGAAGGAGCATTTTGGCATGCCGCTCCAACAGGAACAAATCCAGCCCTTATGGTTGCGTGTTGTCAACCGATCAACACGGCCCTATTGGCTGCTGCCCGCCTTTACCGATCCGGCGTATTATTCGTCCGCCGAAGTCGCCCACCACTTTCGCAGTATCCTGACCTCGGAGAACGCCGAGCGGCGACAGGAAATCCGCGTTGAAGAAGTAGCGTTCGATCATTACATTCCGCCTGGAAGCGACCAAAGCGGTTTTATCTACACGCTGCTTCATGAGGGCAGCCAAGTGTATTCGATTGCTTTGCTGAGCACCGGCTCACTGCAGCGCTTGAGTTTCCTCGTCCCGACGGAACGCTTGCACACCGACTACGGTCAGCTTGCAACGTCATGGCGCGTGGATTCCACAAACACAGCTCGGGGTGGTAATACCGATGTGACGGACCTCGGTATCCTCCGCCGCAATCTCGAGGCATGGCCCGCCCATACGAGCGACGCCACTTCCAAGGCGGCCGGAGATCCGATCAATTTCTTTATCATCGCCCCTTGGGAGGTTCTTTTCCCGTCGTTGATCTCCGTCGATTGGGATGAAACCGAAGTGCTCGATACTTCTACCGCGTTTCGTACATTCGCGGCCTTTATTTTCGGGGACAACTACCGCCATTCGCCCGTCAGCCCATTGTTTGTTTATGGGCGTCGTCAGGATGCGGCGTTTCAAAAGGTCCGCGAAAACATTAACGCGCGGAATCATCTGCGTCTGTGGCTGACGCCGATGACGTTCAGAGGCCAGAGGGTTTGGGCCGGCCAAATCAGCCGTGATATTGGCGTTCGGCTCACCACGCATACACTGTGGTTGACCACCCATGAAATCGATCCGGACGTGGATGGCGCGCGCTGGAGCCTGGTCCAGGATTTGATCATGGCGCAATGTGTGGCACAAATTGGTTTTGTCGCCGGGGGAACAATCGCGACGCCGATTGCGCCCCGGCGCAATCTGACCGGCGACAAGTATTTTACGGACGGGTTGCGGGTGGTTATCTTCCTTTCACCAACGCCCATGGGGGCCGATGAGATTCAAATACTTCCCTGGTCTGACCCGCCGCGTGGCGGCTTAAGCAATCCCGGTGATTATCTCAAGCCTTTGGATGCGGAGACGGCGAAACCATAGCCTCTGCGCAGCGTGAAGTGCAACCGGTAGCGGCAAAACCCCCATTTTTGCCAGTTATTGGGTTGTATGGCACGCAAGGCCCGCTATATTTTCCCTCCGATGATAATTAACATCAGGAAATTGATGGCAATTGCGACTGGCGTAGCGACGCTGGCGGCATGGGCGGGCACGCTGCGAGCCGGGACGATCTTTATCCCGAACGGATCTTTCGAGTTGCCCACGACCACCTATGCCTATCCCCTCATCGACTTCTGGCAGCAGGCGCCGGCAGGTTCCTTGCAGACCGGCGTGTTCTTGAACCAGCCGCCGAGCGACCCGACGCACATCGACAACTGCGATGGGGCTCAGGGGGCGTTCCTGTTTGCCTCCAACGGGGTTGCGATCTTCCAGGACTACGACTCGACGGATTATGCAAACCCGACGCCGACGCACGCCTTCCAAGCCACGTTCGATGTGGGCAGTTCTTACACGCTCACCGTCGGAATCCTCGGCGGCACCAACCTGGCTATTCCCATGAAGGAGGGGACTGCCTTGGTGCTGAGCTTATATTATCGCGACGGTTCAAACAACATGGTCACGGTGGCCGCCGCCACCATCACCAACAGCGGCAGCCTATTCAGCAACTCGACGCACTTCGTTGATTTCCAGGTGCATCTCCCAACCGTGAAGGCCAGCGATGCCTGGGCGGGTCAGCACATCGGCGTGCAATTGTTGTCCGCCGTCAGCGCAGAGTTGGAAGGCGGCTACTGGGATTTGGACAATATTCGCCTGTCCGCCGGGCCGGTCTTGCTGTGCCCTGCCCGCACCAACGGCCAGTTTAGCTTCACGCTGCAAAGCGAGCCGGGACTCAGGTTCGAGATTCTTGCCTCGACCAACCTTACGCTGCCATTGTCCAACTGGACCAACCTTGGAACACTCACCAACCTCACCGGCGCCATTTCCTTCCTCGATACCACTACGAATTTGAACCGGCGTTTTTACCGGGCTCACCAGTTGCCGTAGGCACGGGGCCGGCGAAAGCTATTCATTTTCCTGGCGGGCATAGTGCCCGGGCAGGCCATTAACGCCGAGCTATCTTGAATCAAGCGAGTGGTCAAAGCTGATGAGCGCCATCTTGAGCCAGCGTCCCACACACACCCGCTACTGGGTAATCGTCTTCGCCGTCGCACTGGCGGTCATTCAGTACATCGATCGCGTCTGCATCTCGCAGGCGGCGCCGTTCATTACCCGTGACTTTCACTTGGATGAGACTCAAATGGGCTGGGTGTTTTCCGCCTTCACATTGGCATACGCCCTGTTTGAAATCCCCGCCGGTTACCTCGGCGACCGCATCGGCCCCCGCAAGGTTTTGCTGCGCATCGTGCTTTGCTGGTCCTTCTTTACCGCCGCCACCGGCTGGATGTGGAATTGGGGGTCCCTGGTTGTGACGCGCTTCCTGTTCGGGGCCGGCGAGGCGGGCGCATTTCCAAATTTGACCAAGGCATTTCATCGGTGGTTGCCGCTGGCCGAGCGGACGCGAGCGCAAGGCATCATGTGGACCAGCGCACGGCTCGGGGGCGCCTTCACGCCGTTGCTGGTCTTTGCCTGCCTTCAACACATCACCTGGCGCGTTGCCTTTCAGCTCTTTGGTCTGCTCGGCGTCTTTTGGGCAATTGTTTTCGCTTGGTGGTACCTCGACGACCCGCGTGCTCACAAACAGGTCAACGCGGCCGAGGCGGCGCTCCTGCCGGCCGAAGCTGATCCCGCCGACCACTTCCATGTGCCGTGGAAGTTGCTGTTCACCTCGCGCACCGTCTGGTGCCTGTGCGGCCAGTATTTCGCTTGCAGCTACAGTTTCTATTTCTTCATCACATGGTTTCCGACGTATCTTTTCAAGGCCCGCGGCTTTGATCTCAAACAAAGTGCGTTGCTGGCCGGCACGCCCCTGTTCGTCGGCGCCTTTGGGTCGCTCTTGGCCGGCTGGCTTTCGCCCATCCTCAGCCGGCGGTTGGCTGACGTTGGCAGAGTCCGGCGCGGCATGGGCGCGGCCGGGGCCCTCGGCGCCGCAGCGCTACTCATCCTCGCGACCTGGCTGACAAATCCGTATCTGGCGGTGGCCGCCATCGCCTTGGTGGCCTTCTGCAATGACATCCAGATGCCAGGCGCATGGACCGCGTGCATGGACGTGGGCGGGAAATCCGTCGCCACCCTCTCCGGCACGATGAACATGATGGGCAACGTCGGCGGCTTCGTCTCCCCGATCGTCTGCGGTTACCTCGTGAAACACACCGGAAACTGGAATCTCGCTTTCTATGTGACCGCAGCGGCCTATCTGCTGGGTGCGGTTTGCTGGCTGAGCATGGATCCGGTGACGCCGCTCGAATTACAGTCCACTCGCCGTACTTAACTCTTGCTCTTGACTTGTCCGCATGATCCAGTGGTAATTGTCTGACTTGCCAATGAATCCTGAAATCTCAGTCGTCGTGCCCCTCCGCAACGAAGGGCCGAATGTGGCGCCCCTGGCCCGTCAGATTTTCGGCGCTCTTGGAAATCAGCCGGGTGAGATCGAACTCATTCTCGTGGACGATGGCAGCACCGACGAGACTTGGGACCGGATCACCGAGGCCCGCCGCGCGGATGGCCGCGTGCGGGGATTGCGCCATCCTCAAAGTCGCGGTCAAAGCGCTGCTCTGTGGACCGGTTTACGGGCCAGCCGTGGAACGGTGCTGGCAACATTGGACGGCGACCTCCAGAACGATCCCGCCGATTTGCCGGTGATGCTGAGCAAGTTGGCGGCGTGTGACATGGTCTGCGGTGTCAGGACCAAGCGCAATGACACCCTGGTCCGCCGCATGTCATCCGTCATCGCGCGTCAGGCAAGAAAGATCGTGCTGCGAGTGGACTTTCGCGACAGCGGCTGCAATCTGCGCGTCTTCAAACGGTCGGTGCTCGAGGCGCTCCCCGCGTTCGACAGTCTGCACCGATTTATGCCGATTCTGGCCCACGGTGCAGGGGCCATTGTTAACGAAATGCCGGTCATTCATCATCCGCGAACCGCCGGACGCACGAAATACGGCGTTTGGAACCGTTTAGGGCGTGGCATTTATGATCTGGCTATGGTAAGGTGGTATCTGCAACGACAGATTAAGACCATGGAACCCGTTGAAAGTTTGGCCGCACCAACGGCTCCTGTTTCCGACAATAAAGACGAGCGGGACGTCCTCGTGTGCCGGGATGGCGGAGTCTCTTTTCCGGCCAACCGATGAAGAGCGCCAGTGTGCGGTGGATCTTGATTTCCGCGGCCATTGTCTTGAATGGCCTGCCTTGGTTGCAGTCGGCTCATCGCGGCCCCCGTCACTCGCCCTCCTTTGCACTGTCTGCCCAACCACCGCCGACCGACCGCGCTCCTGTCTTCAGTGAAGGATTAATCGATCCGGAATCTACGTCGCCGATGTCCCATGTGGCATCGCTCTGCGAGCTGGCCGACGGTCGGTTGGCCGCGGTCTGGTATGCCGGTTCGCGCGAAGGCGCCCGGGATGTGGCCATCTTCTTCGCAACACAGGATGTCGCGTCCTCGACTTGGTCCAAGCCGCGCGCGATCCTCACACCGGCCTTGGTGGCTCGGGATCTGAATCGCCGCATCAGGAAAGTTGGCAACCCGGTAATCTTCTCGAACGCTGCGGGAAAACTCTTTCTGCTCTATGTCACGATCAATCTGGGTGGATGGTCCTGCAGCTCGCTCAATCTGACCACTTCGAGCGACGCAGGCCTTTCGTGGGGGCCAAGCCGGCGACTGACGCTCAGCCCATTTTTCAACCTCAGCGAACTGGTCAGGAACCGGCCGGTCCCGATGGCGGATGGCGGTTGGGTGGTGCCAATCTACCATGAACTCGCCGGCAAGTTTCCGGAGCTGCTCTGGCTGCGCGAAACGGCGGCGGGGCTTTCCGCGACCAAGACCCGTATTACTGGAGGGCGGTCTGCCTTTCAACCCACGCTGGCGCCGCTAACCACGAACGCCGCCGTGGTGTTCCTGCGGGATTGCAGTCCGCGCAAGAGGGTTTCGGTCGCGCGCACCGCCGATGCCGGGCGAAGTTGGCTGCTACCCGAAGCGCTCGAGCTGCCCAATCCTGATTCGGGTCTCGCTTCAGTTCGTCTTTCGGACGGCCGCGTTTTGCTTGCATTCAATGACTCACCGGCTGGCCGGAGCAATCTGCGCCTGGCGGTTTCGGACGATGATGGGCGGACATGGAAACGGTTGGCCACGCTGGCGGAGGAGCCGGGCGCTGAGTTTTCCTATCCGTTCCTGCTGCAAACCCGCGATGGCAGAGTCCATCTCGTCTATACGTGGAAGCGAAAGGGGATCAAACATGTGGCATTCAATGCCGCCTGGCTGGATGCCCGTCCGAGCACGCCCTCAAGATGAGCCACTGGATGTTCATAGAATTGCTTTCAATAGTGTGCCCCTGGCTGGTCATACTGCGGGGTTTCCAGTTTCTGGCCGGGCGGTTCCGTCCCCAGTGGCGCGGCTGGGGCCGGCTCTCGCTTCTGGGCCTGGTTGCCGGCGGCTTGCTCGCGGTGCCAGCGCAGGGGATGCCGATTGCAGGCTGGGTGCGCGGCCTCAACGCAAACTTCAGTATCCCGTTCACCGGCCTGATCGCTGCGGCAGTTTGGGAGGAAGAGTTTCGCCGTAAATTGTTTTCTGCGGGCGATTGGACCGCAGGCTGGGCCTTTGGCGCGGTGGCCGGCCTTGCGCTTTATCCCCTGGCCTTGGGCTGGGGCAGGTTCGACCCCTACGAGTGGGGCTGGAGTTTCAGCCCGTTGTTTGTCGTCAGCGCGGCGCTGAGCGTTATCTTGCTTTGGAAGCAGAATCGCTTCGGTCTCCTTCTGCTGCTCGCCATTCTTGCCTACAGCCTGAGGCTGCTCGAATCGGCCAATTATTGGGACTATCTCGTGGACCCGGTTTACTGCGTGGTCTCGATGGTTGCCATCCTCTGGAGACTACGATTATCGAGCTTTTTATCACTCACTTAACTAACGAGCGTTGACGACTCACCCGGCCATGCGCATAAGATATGGAGAATGCGACAATCTGTTTTCTCCCGGACAATCAGCGCCTTGGGCGTGGCGCTGACTTGCTTGATGGGATGCGTGGGCGACCGGCAAGAGGCGCCCGGGGCACTGGTGCCGCCACAAAATGTCGGACGCGTGGCGGCGAACTTGTATCAAACCCCCAACGGCCAACTCCTGACCCCGACTGGCCGCCAGGTTGAATTGCCGGGAATGCGTCCGCAGGCGCTCGCGTTGAGTCCGGATGGCAGGCTGTTGGCGACCGGAGGCAAGAACCGCGCGCTGGCGCTCATTGAACCGGCGAGCGGTTGCATCCTCCAGACGCTGCAGCTCTCCACCAGCAAGACGGAGAGCAACTCCGAGACCGCCACCGCCATGATCAGCTTTACGGGGCTTATCTTCTCGCCGGATAGCCGGCGCATTTATCTTTCGAATACGGCTGGGAATATTTGGGTGTTCCCGGTTGACCCCGAGCGCTGGGTAGGCAAGCCAAAGGTGTATGCGATTCCGGATGCCAATGTCCCGAATCAAAAGCATGAGATTCCGACCGGGATCGCCGTTTCGGCGGATGGTAAACGTCTGTATGTCGCCGGCAACCTGGGCAACCAGCTTCATGAGCTGGATGCTGAGTCCGGGAAGGTCTTGCGTTCGTGGGACACTGGGGTGGCACCTTTTGATGTTGTGTTGGCTGGGGACAAGGCTTACGTCAGCAACCTGGGTGGTCGCCGTCCCGGGAGCGGCGATCTGACGGCCCCCGCGGGCAAGGGCACCACTGTGAGGGTGGACCCGGCACGGTACATTGCCAACGAAGGGTCGGTGACGGTTATCGATCTGGCCGGTGGCAAGGTGAAGACGGAAATCCTGGTTGGTCTGCACGCGTCGGCGCTGGCGGTTTCTCCCGGAGGCAAATACGTGGTAGTCGCCAACAGCGGCAGCGATACGCTGAACGTGATTGAAACCGGGACCGATTGTATCGTCGAGAAAATCTGGGCGCGCCAGACTCCGGCGGACCTCTTTGGGGCGCAGCCCAACGCGCTGGCCTTTGACCGCAGCGGCCGACGCCTTTATGTGTGCAACGGCACTCAGAACGCGGTGGCGGTGATCCAGTTCGCGCCCGAGGACAACGCTTCCAAGGTTCTGGGGCTGATTCCGGTGGGCTGGTTCCCCGGGGCGATTCAATATGACGCGGGACGCAAGACGCTCTGCGTCGCGAATATGAAAGGCATTGGCGCCACAAAAGCCTTCAACCCGGGCGAGCCGCTGAAGCTGAACACCAAGGACTTTTTCGGCACGGTTTCCCTGGTTCCGACCCCAACGGACCGACGATTAGCGGCTCTCACGCGGAGCGCGCTCAGGAACATGCATTATCCGAAGCTGGCCGAGGCGTTGCGGCCGGCTCGACCTGGCCAGCCGGCTCGGCCCGTACCTGAGCGGGTGGGCGAGCCCAGCGTGTTCAAGCATGTTATTTATGTCATCAAAGAGAACCGGACTTATGACCAGGTCCTGGGCGACATGGTCGAGGGCAACGGCGCTGCAGCCCTCTGCATCTTTGGCGAACGTTACACCCCGAACCAGCACAAGATCGCCCGTGCGTTTGTGCTTTTGGACAACACGTATTGTTCCGGCGTGCAGAGCGCAGACGGGCACCAATGGACAGACAGCGCGATTGTCAACGACTATATGGAGCGACAGATCAGCTCGAGCACGCCTCGGAGTTACCCGGGCGCCAAGAGCGCAGACGGGGCCGATGCATTGGCCTGGGCTTCCTCAGGTTTTATCTGGGATAGCGCGTTGGCACACGGGAAGACTTTTCGCAATTACGGCGAGTGGATGATTTCAAATGCGGGGTGGACCGATGGGAAGCGCAAAGATCGGGTGACGTGGCATGATTTTTGGGACGAGCACCAAACCCACACCGGCAAGGTGCAAATTCGGAGCCAGCCGGCCATAGAGTCATTGCGGCAGCACAGCGACACAAATACAACCGGGTGGGATCTGAAGGTGCCCGACGTGATGCGCGCGGCCGAGTTCATCCGGGAACTCCATCAATTTGAGACCAGGGGCGAGTTCCCCAATCTCATCATCCTCTTTCTGCCCAACGACCACAGTGGCGGCACGCGGGGCCAATATCCCACGCCGGGAGCGCAGGTGGCCGACAATGATCTGGCTTTTGGCCAGGTGGTCGAGGCTGTCAGCCACAGCCGATTCTGGCCGGAAACCTGCATCTTCGGGATTGAGGACGACCCCCAGTTCGGCTGGGATCATGTGAGCGGTTATCGCACCACTTGCTATGTGGTCAGTCCTTATACCAAACGCGGGCAGACCATCAGCACCCAATACAACCAGACGAGTCTCATGCGGACGATGGAGTTGATGCTTGGCTTGCCGCCAATGAACCAGTTTGATGCCACGGCCACGCCGATGAACGACTGTTTTTCGGCAGAAGCCAATTTGACCCCGTTCACCAGCGTCGCGAACCAGGTGCCTCTTGATCAATTGAATCCCGAGCCAAAGCAGGTTTCCCATCCGGTGTTGCGGCAAGACGCCCTGACCTCGAATCGCCTGCCGCTGGATGAAGCAGACCGTTGTCCGGAGGATGTTTTCAACCGAATTCTCTGGCGCGCGATGAAGGGGCCAGACGCGCCTTATCCCGAATGGGCGGTCAAGACCGTTGCCGAGTGTGACTAAAGTTCAATGCGCATTGCGCGCAGGCTCCGCCGAGAGGCAGTAAAGGTAGCTGTCGGTACGCAGGTAGATGGCCGAGCCCACGAGGGCCGGCGAGGCGAAGACGGGCCCATCAAGGTGGTTCTCGGCCAGCACCTTCAACTCCTTGTTCGCCCCGAGCACCACGGTCTTTCCCTGTCTGTTGAAACAGTAGATGCGCCCCTCGGCATGGACGGGTGAAGCCGCGTAATTGCCGCCCGTCCGGCACCTGCCCAGCACCTCGCCACTCAACGCATCCACGCAGGACACAATGCCGTCGTCGTTGAGAAGGTACAGCTCCCGGCCCACCAGCAATGGCGACGGCATAGCCCCGATCGGCGTTGGCAGTTTCCAGGCCAGATGCGTGCTGGTCACATCCCCCAGCCCATCCACGCGCACGGCCCAGAGCTGAGCCCGACCGTTGATGATGCCAGTGCTGAGATACACCAAGCCCCGGCCATAGACCGGACGGGGAGCCACGGTCTCGCCCTTCACATCGTCCACGCGCCAGATTTCCTTGCCGGTCTCCGGTTCGTAAGCCACCAGCCACTGGGCACCGGGCACCACCATCTGTCTCCGTCCGGCCGCCTCGAACACCAACGGCGTGGAAAAGGATTTGCGGTATTCCCGAATCGGCGAGCTGATTGGGGGACGGTCGGTCTTCCATGCCGTCTCGCCCGTTTGCTTATTCAGCGCGGTGACATACTGTTGATCCCGCCCATCACGCACCAGAATGAGCAGGTTCTTATCGAGAATAGGGGAACTGCCCGGCCCCTGGTGATGATCCAGAGAAAGCTGCCGTTTCCAGAGGACTTGGCCGGTGCCAGAATCAAGGCAGGCTGTGCCGAACGTGCCGAAGTCGCAATACAACCGTCCTGGCTCCACGACGGGAGTCGGAGTGGCATAGCTGTTTAGCAAGTTCACCGGGGCGGGATGTTCCACTGGAAACAGATCCGCCTGGTAGAGTTGTTTCCCCGTGGCCCGGTCCAGGCAGATTACTCCGATGACGACTCGCTCGGCCTGCTGCAATTGGTCCGGGCCCTCGGCGTAGGTTCTGAGGCCAGTCTCGATCGCAGTCGTCAGCCAGATCCGGTCCCCGAGGATCACGGGCGAGGATCGGCCCCGTCCGGGCACCGGCACCTTCCACGTCACATGCTGCGTCGGACTCCAGGTGAGCGGCAGATTTGTTGCCACCGCCATGCCGTCGCCGGTCGGTCCACGGAACTGAGGCCAATCATCGGCACGCAATACGGTTGCAGCTGCGAAAACCACCATTCCCAACCCAATCGCGTTGTTGCGCCGGTTTTGTTTCATGTTCTCTTTACTCACCGAAGACTTCACGAGCCGCCTCGAGTCTCATATCCTTCTCGCCGCTGCATGGAGCCATGATCCCGCCCTGGCCAAACTCGTTCCAAGCATAGACCAAAAGCATCGTCTTTCTGCCTCCTCTCGCCGATATTTCCAGCTTCGGAAGGCAGACTTGGATTATCGGCCAAAGGTCTCTCGGATTACCCATTGCCATTGGTCCGCGGCAGGGTGACGCCGACGAAATGGCGGATGAGGAACCGTCTATCTACCAAATCTTTTTGAGGCCGGCCAGCGAGAGTTCGGTGCATTCCATCGCCGACTTTCCGTCGGGGTAGCTTTCCTGCTCGATGGTCACCCATTCGGTGCCACCAACCTCGCGGCAAGCGGCCAGCACTCCGACCCAGTCCACTGAATCCTGGCCGAGGATCGATTTCTTTCCCGGTTCGTTTTTCAAGACCGTGGGCTTGAAATGCGTGATCTTCGTGCGGCCGGGATAGCGCCTGACCAACTCCGCCGGGTTGTAGCCCGCCTCCGCGGACCAGCCGCAGTCCTGTTGCAAAACGACATCCTTGCTCGTGCGGTCAGCGAAAAGGTGCCAGTATGTCGTGTCACCCACCTTCGTGAACTCGTGGGTATGATTGTGGTACCCGCAATACATTCCCAAAGGCTTCAGAACCTCGGCGGTCTTGTTGAAAGTCTCGGCCAACGCCTTGCTTTTCTCTGGGTCCGTAAAATCCTTATCGCCAGCCACCAGGAGGAACTTGCAGCCGAGAAGTTGATGAAACTCGATGGTCCGCTTCAATTCATCGCCGCGAAAGCTGCCGGTGCCAATGTGCGTTCCCGCCGCCAACAGGTTCAACTCGTCCAGTTTCTCGCGCAGAACTTTCGCCTTGCCGGCGTATTTGTGGTACCCGGCGAATTCCACTCCGGCGAAGCCCATTTTGGCCAGTTGGGCCAGCGCCGAATCGAAGTCTTTAGCGCAATCGTCCCGCACCGAATAAAGCTGGACCGAAATGCGCGGTCGGGACGCGGCCTGCGCCCAAAGTGAGGGCCTCATTCCGATGGTAGCGGCAGCAACAATGGAAGTTTTGACGAAATTCCGGCGCGAAAGCGTAGAGTTCATATTGAGTGAGACGTTTAACAAAGGCAGACATGCATGTCCAGCCTCAAATTTGTCTAAGAATCCGCCCTAAAGCGCCTTTTTGGCTGATTCACGAATGCGACAATGCCTTTTGAGACTGTTTGGCGGTCATGCCATCAAAGAAGCCGCTCAAGGTGGCCCTGCGTGGGTTGAAGCACTTCTTGATCCAAGCGACAACGACGCTGACAAAAAGGATCAGGCATCGCACCTCGGCTCGGCTGCTTTGGTTGGGTTGGATCGATTTCGCCCAGTCCTGGCTGGTTCGAACCGCCCCCGAACAGGCATAAAACCGCAGCACCTCCGTAGTACCTCCGTAGTACCTCCGTAGTACCTCCGTTGCACCTCCGTAGTACCTCCGTAGTACCTCCGTAGTACCTCCGTAGGCGATACGGAGGTGCAACGGAGGTGTAACGGAGGTGTAACGGAGGTGTAACGGAGGTGCAACGGAGGTGTAACGGAGGTG
>JBAXTC010000159.1:0-12387 GCA_037130375.1 Verrucomicrobiota bacterium
GGCGGCGCTGGCTTCCTGAGGGGAAAATCGGACCTGGCTGGGAGCCGGGTTGGCGGGGTGCTCGCGGCGGTGGCGCTGGCAACGGGCGGAATCGGTTCGGGGCCGTCGCCAGCGGGGCGAGGGACCAGGGAGCGGGAATGGCTTGCCAGGGCCGGCGGAGCGCGGGTAACTGAGACGCAACCGACCAGCGGCGATGGCTCCCTGCCCGTCCATATCCACGCGGTTGACCAGGGTAGCGGCGGCGCTGGCTTCCTGAGGGGAAAATCGGACCTGGCTGGGAGCCGGGTTGGCGAGGTTCTCGCGGCGGGGGTCGCTGGCAGCGGGCGGAAGCGGTTCGTGGCCGTCGCCAGCGGGGCGATGGGCTGGGGACTAGACACTCGTAACCTGGAGAATATTATGCGTGCCGTGTATCGCCTTGCTCCTGATGGAATTACCAAAACAAATGCGCATCAAGTCTGGAAAACAGTTGCTGCAGAGAATGGCCTGAGTTATATTGTGACGTAATGCCGAGCCAAAAAGAACTTCTGAGTTTGCGGCCCCCTCTAGGGTTATCTGAAAGCGCACTGGAAAAATGGTGGGAGAAGCAGATTTGCGAACCTGATGGAACGCTTATTTTGAATGATCAGTGGGTAGACGAGAGTCAGCCTGATGAGAACAACTGACATTGAGTTTAGAGTTTAACTGATGGGGCGGCCCTTTGTGGTCGCCCTCTGCTTTTATGGCGGCCATCAGCTTCCGAATCACCCACGACGACGTCAGTCCCGCCCTCACCCGCATGGCAGCCGCCGCCCGACGGCCAGAGCCCATTTTCCGCGCCATTGGCACCACCTTCCTGAGGCTCACCAAGGGCAACTTTAAAGATTCCGCCTACCGGCCCACAAGCTGGCCGGCGAAGAAGGACAGCACCCAATCGACCCTCCAAAAATCCGGCGCCCTATCCCGTTCCTTCCATCTATCCGTCTCCAACACCGGCGCCACCGTCTCCAACCCGATGGTCTATGCCGCCATCCATCAATTCGGAGCTAAAGGGCACATTGCCGGCGTCAAAATCGGTCAAATCCAGCCCAATAAAAGTCGTTATGTCCAGACTCCCCAGTCCATCATGTCAGGTGGTAAAGGCATCCCTCCTCGCCCCTTCTTCCCCGTGGTTAGCGGCAAGCTCACCCCGAACGCCGAGCAGAACATCCGTGCCGCCGGAGAGCGTGTTTTACGCCTGCAAATGACCCATTCCACCTAGCCTTACGACCCATTTCGCCGAAGCCGCGGTTTACCCCTCCCGCCACCATTTCGCTACTCCAGGAGATGGGGACGCGGGCGCTGCGTTGCCCCGGCGGCTCGCTCTCGGATGAATACCATTGGAGCACCGACACCAATCTCACCAACAGATGGCAGTGGCCTGCCTCATTCGCCAATTTCGTCCATGTCGCCACTAATGCCGGTGTGCAGGTGTTCACTACTGTCAACTACGGCACTGGCAGCACCAATGAAGCGGCCGCCTGGGTGGCGCTGGCATCAGGCGGAAGCGATAGGAAGTCAAGACGGGCAACTTCAAGGACGCAATTTACGGTCCGACCGTTGTTTTCGCTGTGAAAGAAGCTCCATAATCGCCTCACGCTTAATCAAGTATTGCCCTCTACCGCCAATGCTGAAAGTTCGCCGAAATTCCGCGATCTCTTTCCAAGCACCTTCATCGCACATTGTCTGCACGGTCCTCTGCGCTAACCCCATTAGTTTGGCCGCTTCCTTTGTCCCAATTCCATCCCATAGCACGTGCTTTTGACCGTCCGGCATAACCATCACTGGATAACGCACAACCGGAAGCTCCATCCATCGCATTGGCGGCTTTTTCCCTTCATTCTTGGCAGAATTAACGGTTTTCGTTTGATGAGTTACAGCCATAAACAGTGCCCGACTTTATACTCATCGCCATTGCTCTGCAAGGGCCTGTCATGGTCTCGGGGCGCGCCTGGCTGGCGGGGTGCTCGCCGGGGCTACGCGGGAAGAGTGGTTTGCGTCCTGTGGCGGCGGCTGAGATTTCCGAACCCCATCGCTCCATAAGGCCGCGTATGCCTTCGCCATCCAGAGAGGCTCCCCAAATTCGTTCGCTTGCGCCAAAAGCCGTTTTCCCTCCGGCGATGCTGCGCTGATTATCCGAATCGTTGTCTTAGCGGTTTGCATACTCATTCTCTGCTATACTTTCTCTGCTGAATTTACAATCGGTATTTGGGCTGAGTTTCCTTATCTGGCCAGAGTTATAAAGAAAAACGCCGGCCAGGGCTAACCCGGGTCGGCGGCGTGTTACAGGGACAATTCAGACGGTGACCGGCTGGCGGCGACTGCCGGACGCGCGCCGGGCGGCAAGGGTCATGCGGAGTTGGTTGAGTTGGTCCAGATTCAACCGAGTTTCGTCAGCCGTGCCGAATTTATCGCAGGCAATGGCTCGCCAATAGGGTTCGGCTGCCAAGTGCATAATGCTATACAGGAGGCGTCGCCGTGGCATGTCCTGTTGGCGGAGCTGGGCGGCGAGGTTTTCGGGCTGGCTGAGTGCGCGAAACTCGGCAAGCACCAGGTCAAAGTCTTCATTGGAGAAATCCAAGTGAGACTTGTCATGGCCGATGGCCTTGACGTGCAGGACATGGCGGTCAGGAACGGGAAAGCCTTGCTGTTTGCAGGCGGTCCGCACCCTGCCCCACTCGCGGAAATACAGGCTATTTTGAGAAGGTGTCATGCTCTTATTTGCGCCGGCCAGGTTCGACCTGGCCGGCGCTAGATGGCTGTACTTTTCAGCTCAATTCTTCTTTGCACCCGGGCCGGATACTCGAGAGTTTAGAGGTCGATACTTGGACGCAATACTGGCTCGCTCGCTTGAGCTCAAGCGCACCAAATCTGGTCCCGTGACCCCGAGTATTGCTTCTGCATCCCAAATTGCCTGGAGCACCGCATGATAAAGGAAGGTTCTGGGCTGCATGCCAAAAGATTGGGCACAGGCTTTCATTTCCTCGATATAATCTCGCGATATGATGAGCTGGAGCTTGCTAACCCGCCTCTTCCGGTTCCGCCTTCTTGGCAATTTGGCGCGTGGATTTCTGGGGCTGTCCACTGGAGATGGCATTGGCCAAGCAAGCAACTGGCTGGAAGACTCTGAAGGCGTAGCATCGGGAATGAGAACTCTTGGGAAGTGTTTCATGCGGTTGCCCTCCCCTGCCCTTTTGGAGTTGTTAATGCAATGTGGAGCCTCATATCAATCCCCTCGACTATCGTGTCAATGAAGCTCGCATTGCGCTTTTGCGCAATGCTGCGCAGTTCTGCAACAAAGTCGGGATCAAGAGCGTACCGAAAGAGCTTCTTTCCGGTCTTAGCTCCATACCCGGTTAGCCAGACGCCGTTAGCTGGAGTTTGTCGCCGGCAACGAAGCGGCGAGAGCACTGTTTTGGATTGTTGCGCAGCCGCCTTTGCGCTACCGTTATGGCGGACTCGATTTGGACTCATTTTCATTTGATCTTCCTGATTGGGTCTTTGGCCCTGGCGGTGGTGAGACACTGCCGGGGCTTTTGTTTTGTTGTGTCTCCTGTGCGCAGACCCATTCACGCAGGCGGAGGGCGCGATCACCGGATGGCATGTAGTTGCCGGCCAGCCAATCGCTTACGCGAGGCAGTGGAACGTCGAGATCCTTAGCCAGCTTCGATTTCATCCCTCTGGGTTCTGTCAATCGCCGGACGGTGCCAAGCAGTTCCGAAAGTTCGCATTTCATTGGCAGTAATATTACACTATCAGAATCATTGTGCAACACCTGTTTTGAAGATTCTTTTTGGTTCAGATGGTCAATCCATTCCATGCCTTGGGCGCGGTTCTTGAGCGTCTGTAGGACGCGCTGAGCAGTTGGAGAGGTGGGCGAGAGCTTCGCTGCGGAGGGGCCGATGATAGCAAGCAGGGTGGAGTCTGCACTCGCAGCCAAACTGGCCAGGCCGTGATACTGCCGCCAGTGGATGGTGTATGGTTCGAGCCAGGATTCGGGAAGTCTCGCGTTTTCCGGTGTTTCGGATGCGAACGATTGAAGCATGGCCATGTTCGTATTTACGAAGTCAGAAAACCTAAGAGTCAGATCAAGCCCAATGGATACAGGGTCGGGGAGCAGAATTGGCCACGTGGCAGCAATCGGCCAGTCGGCTAGGCCAGATAGCCAGAGTGGATTGAATGGAGGGATTCCAGGCCAGCGCTCAGCGGCAAAAGCGTCAGCACCCAAGGCGCGGGTGGCATGGATGTAACGGAGGGGAGACCTGCCACGCTCGATATTGGACAGTTGGGCGAGGGTGAGACCTATCGCTTTCGCAAATCTGCTCTGAGACAGACAGCGGAGTTGACGAAGTTCAGCAAATCGGGCGGAGATTCGGAGATCTCTGTCAGGATCACATGGCATCTTGATCTGTGGCATGGTGGAATTATAGCAAACAAATAAATGTTGGAAACAGTTGACGTGTGCTTAGAAGTCTGGTAGATTGTTGACAGTCGGAGCAAGTGTCTCCGGTTTTTTAAGATCATAAAACACGAATGAGCGAAGTTGCACTAGACGAGATTGCGATAATCAGCCTTAAGGCGTTGCTGGTGACGCGAGGCATCGCCGTTTCTGAGTTGGCGACCATGTGCGGAATCTGCCGCGACATGATGCAGGCGGAGGTTACGAATGGCGTGCCGACGAAACCCTTGCGTTACCGGATTGAGCGGATTTTTGACTACCCCTTAAACCTCTGGACTTCCCCGGCGGAGATTGAGATTCGGAAGCGCTGTGTGCGTGAGTTTGGCGTTGATCCCCGCGATATGGAATTGCCGGCATTGCAAGCTCTTTGTCGGAAGTTGCGGACGGGAAGCCCGACGGTTCGGAGGTGGGAAAACTGGTACGAGCTTTTGCTAAAATTCTGCAAAAACAATCCTGAGCGCGCGAAAAGTAATCACTGACCACCGACCAATGACAACGACCATTAACGCACATACGAATACGAACTTGGAAATCGACCCAGAGGCGATCTTTTATCGAGGATATAGGCATCAACTTGAGCAGTTGATTTCGCTGCTTGAAAGGACTGCGGCGGGGAGCGGGAAGCGGAAACCGAGGCGGGTCACTGCGGCGTCTTTTTGCGCCGTCGATCCTAGCCCAGATCGTCCTTTTGATCATCAGCAGTTTTTGCGGGATTAACTGAAGGATACATTTATGAAAGCACTGGAAATTACACGAAACGATCCAATGAGCGCTCTTCGCCGCTATGGCGAGGTGCTTGAAATACAATCGGCGATTTGCGGCAGCTCGCCAGCGATGAACAGGCTGCGCGAGTTGCGGGCGGCGGAAATGGCTTCGATTTGGGCGAAGGAGCTTAGCCCGGCGTTTCGCGGCGGGTGGGATTCTTCCATTCTCGCGGCCAATAACGTGGACGCGAATTTGCAGACGCTTTCAGGAACGCTAGTGGTACAGAAATCCCTTGAACTCTTGCGCTTTAACTATCCGATTCTGGCTGCCGTCACGTCGGATTTCAGCAGCGAACGGCTGGCGTTAGATCAGGAGATGACAACCCGAATGATTGCGGTCCCAGCGGTCAAGACGTATTCCACAAGCACCGGCTGGGAGGATGCTTCATTGACTTCAACGGACGTGGTCGTCACCGTGGACAAACATGTCGGGGTGCCGCTGACTTTCAACGCGCAACAAATTCAAGGCACGATCCGCAACCTGTTCGATGAGTTGGCTCCGGCGGCATCGGCGGCGCTGGCCAGGGATATGGTTACTTCGCTTTATGCCCTGATTACTGCCGGCAACTTCACTCAGCCGGCGGTGGTCTGCGCTTTGCCTGAGTTTGGCCGTGGGACGGTCGTGGACGTGGCTACAGCGCTCACGAAACGTGGCGTTCCGCTGGGGCCGGACGACCGGACTTTGCTGCTTTCAGCGGACTTTTTTGGGGCATTGAGTAAAGACGTGGCTATCGTTACCCTCGCAACGCATGGCCGGGCGGAGCCAGGCGAAGGGAGCAGCTTGTCGGCTGTGGCGGATTTTCGGGTGTGCAACTCGCCGACGCTGCCGACCACCGGGAATTTGTGCGGATTTGCTTTTAGTCGCTCTGCGCTGGTCATTGCGACGCGGCTCGCGGGCGATTACATGAAGGCGCTGCCTGCGGCGGCCTACGGCAATCGCTACGTGGTCAGCGACCCACAGCTTGGTATTGCTGTGCAGGTGATCGATTTCGTCAATCACACTCTCGGGACAGCAACGCGGAGGTTGTCGTTGATGTACGGCGTAGCCCGAGGACAACCGGACGCGGGGCAAATTCTTGTCTCTAAGTGACCACCAGAAAAACCTACACCATTATGAAAGAAGTCATTTTGCTGCAAAAGGGCGCGAAGAAGCTGGCTGAGTTGACTCAGACGTTGAGCGATCTTGACGGGCTGAACGTGACGATGTTGGCGGAAGCTGACCGGCTGGCCAAAAGCCTGGAAAACATTGACGCACGCATATTGTTGGCGGTGCAACCGGACGGAAAGAACTTGCCGCCGGATGAATCGAAACGGCTGGAACGGCTGAACGCTTTGAAGGACAAAATCGGCCTACTGCCGGGGGCCAAGGCGAATGTCAAACGGAAGTTGGAAGCGCTGGAATCGGAACTGGAAGAGGGATACCGGGAAGCATTTTGGAAATGTCGCTCGCTGGCTGTGGATCGGTTAAGCATCGAACTTGGCGAGGAAGCGGAGCGCAATCTTTTGCGGTGTGGTCGTGATGGTGGGCGCGCGATGAAGGCCGCAAAAGCCGCCGCAGAGCACGGTGAACTTCAGCTCTGGGTGAATTGGTTTGGATCACACACCACCATTGGCGATCTTTTTGGCCGAATCGAGCGGCTGGCGGCTGGGGTGGCGCGGTTCGAGGCGGGGCAGCCGGTGAGGCCCTTGCCCGACACCCCGGCTGTTGGAAGCGGTGCCGCGGGCGCAGGGGAGTGAGTTGTCTTTTTGGTTATGATTGACTGCGGAGTCCAAGAATCTGAACGGGCTATGGCACACTCATCCGAGCCTAGTTTACACTGCAGCCGGGGGGCCGGTGCCGGATACGCTGCCGGTTCATCGGCCCCTCAACGGCGGCCTAGACGCAAGCGCCGGACGTGTAAGCGGCGGGCGGCTTTTCGGACGGCTTTTAAGCGAGATATTTTAAACTGGTTCCGGTTTCGATTGGCGTTGTACTTTATCGAAAACGGCCTTTCCCTTAACCAGGCATCGACAATCACCGGGGCCAGCCCTGCGCTACTAAGCGGGTTAGTGAAGTTGTATGATTTTGGCGGTTTTGGCTCCGTCGCGCCGCATTTGTCGGAATGCTTCCCTGCGGCGTTCGATTTTGACCCGTGCGAAATGATCGGTCCAGGGACTCGCTACGCGAACATGGAAGCCTTTTTGGCAATTCCGGCTAAGCCAGCGCCGCAGGCATGAGTCTCCTTCCCAATTTCGTTTTTAGGGCGTTTGGCATGTTGACCTGGTGCATTGGTCGTTTTTGGGATTCAAACGCGCTGTGCCTATCCGCGAACGCGCGCGGGAAGGGGTTTAGACGGAGGATGGGGTTTAAGTTTCGGCTTTTGGGGGTATATTCTGGGAATGGGGGGCAGAATCTAATTTTTGGAGGTGCCCGTGCAAGTAGCGGGTGTAGCAGATGTAGCACTTTGGCCTGCCCCGCGATCCTCATCAACGGATGCATGGGTTTTCTGCAACATGCATCCGCCTTGTTTTTGTTCGGGTTGAAGAGGGATCGGAGTCGATCGGCGGCACAGTAGATGCTCCTTTTTGTGGCGCTACAAAACCAAATTCCAACCGGCGGATCATCTGAGCGGGCAGGCACGAATAAGGATCAACCAAGCAATTGTTTGCTCACAGCGGCCAAGCTTTCAGACTACCTTGATCTGACGCCGCGCGCGGTGCGGAAGCGCCTGGGCAGTGGCGTGGCGGATGGTCCGGCGGGCGGTGGCGGACGCTCTGCGATGGGCTGGCGGTGGGAGGTCTTGCCGGTGGACTGGCAAAAGCAGTTGGAGGATATTTCTGAGCGGAAGGGTTTCCGTAGTCCGCAATCCATGTTGGCGGAGAGCCAGGGCAGCGGATGGTTGCCGCCGGTATCATTTGATAGGTTGCCAGATCGGTTCAAGGATGAGGCTATGAAGTGGCGGGACGCGCTTCTGCCGGTGTTGCGTGGTCAAGAAGGTGGTGTCCTGGGGGTTGACGGAGCGGCGAGGGGCATGGAAGAGTGCCGGCGGGTGTTCGGCAGGTCTGTTTCTGAATCCACCTGGCGCCGGCATTTTGATCTTGCGGTTGAACGCGATGCGAATTTTGAACATTGGGGCCGGCTCGACCTGTACGTAGCCGCTGAGGCGTTTGGTCATGTTTCGGAGGGGGGCGGTGCGCGGGGCGATAGGGGCGACGTAGGTTTCCTGACGGATACGATCAGCCAGATTGCCACCCCTTCCCATTTGACACCGGAAGATCGGGACGCGGTTTTTGTGGCGCTGGTGAATCGGGGGGAGACTCGTGCCACTGATCTGGATTACATTTTCGGAGCGCTGCCGGGGTTGTCGAGGACGCGGAAGGGTCTGGGCAAGTGGTACAAGCGGAAGCTGCGGGAGTTGCGAACGAAAGGGAATGAATTGGATGCAGTGAAGGACGGCAGGCCGGGCCGATCTGGCCGGAAGGGTGCGCGGCTATGTCCAGAGTGTGAAAGGATCGTTGCCGGCGCAGCCGTTGACCTTGACGGCGATCTTGCCCAAGCGTGGCGACGGCTTCTCTTGAAGGCCGAGATTTGCACAAAATGTGCCGGGTTATGGCATTTCAACGTTCGGGAGAATAAGTCGTACGTCCCGAAAGCTGTAAGGGACCAGGTCATGCCGGGGGTGTTGTCGGCGCTGCCATTCAGGCACGGCATTAAGTTTGCGCGGCTTAACGCGCCGTATGTTCTGCGAAACCCAGACGACACGGGACCGGGGGATGTATTCGAGGCGGATGATATGACGCCGAATCATATTTTCACCGTTTATGGGTGGGATACGGATGAGAGTGGGCTTCCTTTCGTGGGGCGTTGCGAGTTCTTGCTGATGATGGATCGGCGGACACTTTACCCGGTTGGCTACCTGCTAAAGTCTGGCGACGTTGGGCCAGATGGCAAGCAACGGGCGGCGAGTTACAGCGGGTTCGACATTCGCAAGTTGGTGTTGCATGTGCATGATAATGTGGGGCTGTCGGGCGCTCTGTTGTTCGAGTGTGGTATTTGGAAAAGCCGATTGGTTGTTGGGCGGAAGGATCGGGGATGGGAGCCTTCCCTGTGGCGCGACTATGAGCGGGGGTTGAACGAGGAGGGGATTTTCATGGGACCGAGACCGGATGCGGTGAGGCACGCGATGCCCAGCCTTCCGAGGACGAAGGTCATTGAGCGAGTGTTTCGCTCCGTGCAGGAGAGGATGCGGCCTTTGCCGGGATTTGTGGGGTTCAATCACCGGGAATACAAGCCGGAAGTGTTGAATGATTTTCTGCGGCGAGTGAGGGATGGGAAAGAGAATCCGGCTGAGATGTTTCTTGGGATGAAGGAAATCCGCGACCTTATTGACGTGGAGCTAATGGGGTATGCAACTGAGCCGCAGAATGGGCGGTGGCTGCCTGGCGTCTCGCCTCAAGAGGCATGGTTGAACGGGATTGGCGGGTATCCGGGCTTGAAACAGAAGCCTCTTCGCCAGCTACCGGCGACCGCGCGGCACCTGCTCTCGACCCACAGGCGCAAGGTTCAGGTTGGCCCCGATGGGATTCGGTTTGAGGTAGGAGGGAAGCTTTTGGTGTTCTGGGGGGATGAACTGGGTCCATACCGAAACAAAGTAATTCCTGTGAGGTGGAACATAGACGAGCCGGAGTTGCTGCATTGCCTTCCGCCTGGCGCAGCGGTGTTCACAATGAAATTGCGCGAGTTGCCTTCGTGGACAGCATCGCGGGAAGACCTGGCAGAAGCGGGCAAAGCTCGGAATCGCTGGATCAATCGAGGCAAGGTGCTTTTCGACAAACTGCCGCATAAACTGGTCGGAACGGTCATTCGAGACGAGGAACACCGCGCTGAAGTCCACGAGGTTGGGGCGGCGGTTCAAACCGCGACGAATGAACACCGCGACATGAAGGTGACGGAAGAAAAAGAGCGCGGAGAAATGCATCTGGCGGCTCGTAAACTCGGCTTAGGTGTTGGCAAAAACGACACCGTTTCGCCAGAAGACATGGCTATGGCCATTGCCGCCCAGAAGCGGCGGGAAGAGCGCGCAAAATTGGAAATGGAGACGACCCATGACCAGAATTAACATTGAGAAAATCGCGTCCAAGATGCAGATGATGCGAGGGCAGGCAAGTCCTGGAGTGGATGCGCTTTTAGCCGATCCTAGATATTTACAGACGCTTTGCTTTGTCGAGGCGATGTCTCATTTGCCCGGGGGATTGGAGAAGTTCTGCGCAGATTTTATTGATTGGGGCAAGGATTGGATTTTGACGCCAATCAAATCCGGCGCTCCTTTTGTGTGGTGGTGGGAAATAGTTCGTAACAATCGGCCTTTTGTGGATGAGCGGATGTATTCCCCAGACGATCCAGCGGGCAGGCAGCAGATGTGTATGTCTGCGGAGGTTCTTGCTTCGTGGTTGCGGGCTTGGTGCGAGACACCTAACGCGGAATTGTGTCTTGGTTGGAGGTCAGGTGACGATGGGGATTTAGGTTCCAAGAGGGACGCTCGTTTCGACCTATTTTTCATTAGGCACCCGGGATTTCTGGGATCCATGAGTGCGTACATGGATCGGCACGCTGTGGCGGAGCTGGCCAAGACTGCGGATACCATGTTGCGCCGCAAGGTTTTGTTTGAATTAGACTTTGCGCAAGCTTCTGCTCACAGGATTCCCGTTTACATGTGGGCCGATACTCGCCACGGCAAGACGACGGCTGCTGAGACTTATTGCCGGGCGTGGCCGGGGAAAGCGCGTTTGGTTGAAGTTTCTGAGTCCAATAACGAGCGCGAATTTATTGGGGCTTATGCCGACGCTTTTCGCATGGATTGGACGCCTAACACCAGTTGCGCGGAGTTGAAATCCCGCGTCCAGTACGTCCAGAAGCAGGTCCGCCCGTGCATCGTCCACGATGAAGCGCAACGGCTAATTCCGGTCAATTATCACCAGCAGACGCCACCCAAGCGGATTGATTGGGTGCGCGCGCGGATCGTTGACCAGCATCTGCCCTCTGCGTTCTTATGCACAGAGCAGAGCCATGCAGGGCTGCGCCGGTACGCGAACAAAACTCATCATAACATGGAGCAGTGGCTGGGCCGGCTGTCTCAACCAATCCATATTTCGGACAAGCCCAGCTATGACGACCTGAAGGCGATAGTCCGTAACCATTTTCCAAGTTTCTCCAATTCGGTCGTGGATGAACTTTGTGATGCCGCTGTTGTCAAGGTCCGGTGCGTAGGCCGGGAGAAGGATTCTTTGGGGCGCTGCAACGGGGAAAGCGGGTTCAAGATCGCAATCCATGCTGGGGATCGTGCGCTGTATTTGGCCAATCAGCTAAAGCTTTCTGGCGTGAACCTGTCTTTAATCCGCGAGGGGATCGAGTTTGCGGGAGGCAGTAGCTTAAAAGCCGTTGTTGTGGACGGGCCTTGCAAGGATGCTCGTGCGAAGAAGATTTTAGGGCCGGCGGCTGCGTCGCCGGGCTTCCGCAGGGATGCTGCGGACGTTACGCAGGCGGATATTTCTGGCGGATATTTGGGCCGGGAGACGGTTCCGGTCATGATGGCACAGTAGTCCGTTTTCAATCGAATTTTGACAGCCGCTGAAAAAGCGGCCAGTACCGTTTACACTCTCGCCAGATTCATCGGTTCCGCCAAAAGTGCCCAACTTTTCTGTTGCTCTACATGATGTCGGTTGGTAGGAATGCTTGGCCTTGGCGTCTTCCGCTCCCGAATGCGCCCAGGCCAGACCGTTCTCCCTAGTAACGACAGCCTATCCCATCTACAGCCCATCCAGCATACCTCCGTCGTAGCTCTTGTCACCGGGCAGATCAAAAGCAACCACCTGACAATTCTCCAAAAGTTGAGAGTGCTTTCGCAAACAAGCCTCTATGAACAGTTTGCCTGGCTTTGTTTGCGAAGCGACCCTCAACTACAGTCTCATCTTGGCTGGGTCGATTTCGCCCAGTCCTGGCTGGCTCGAACCGCCCCTGGTACCGTTGCACCTCCGTTACACCTCCGTAAGCGATACGGAGGTACTACGGAGGTGTAACGGAGGTACTACGGTGGTCAACGACAATTATTCTTCACCTGGAGAGTGGAAGGTTCTCGGGAGACAATCAAGCCTTTGACTTGAGTTCCCAAT
>JBAXTC010000016.1:0-27381 GCA_037130375.1 Verrucomicrobiota bacterium
GATTCAAGAACCTGCAAAATCGTAGCCGCCGACGGCAGTCGGCGCACTTTTCCTCGATTATCGGAGTGTTAGCGCCGACTCCCGTCGGCGGCTACGATTTCTTGAAACCACCCTGCCAACACCAGTGTCCCATGAATTCGCAGTTGCCAACGCCATGAACCGGTTTATATTAGCTAAGTGAGATTGAACTCGAAAATTCTGCGTTGGACGATCTGCACGGCGATATTATCGCTCGCAGCCGGATGCAGCGGCATTAATGCTTCAAAAAGTGTCTCGCCCGCCACTTTTCTTCTCCCGGGTTTAATGCAGGCTGAACCTCCGCCCGCCCAGCCAGGGCAGGTCTTGCCAGCGCAAGGTATGCGAGAAGAGGCCCTACAGTCCTGACATTTATCCTATGCGATTTCCGCTTGCGCTGACGGTAAAAATTGCCCGTCACATCATCAAGCATAAGATTCGGCGCACGCCGCGGTTTGCCTTGGTGCTTCAGCTCGAACCGTTGCACACGTGTAACCTGACCTGCACCGGATGCGGTCGTATCCGCGAGTATTCCACCAGCCTCAAGGATATGATGAGCCTCGAGGATTGCCTGGGTTCGGCGCAGGAATGCGACGCGCCGATGGTTTCGATATGCGGCGGCGAACCGCTCATCTATCCGAAAATCGAAGAGTTGGTGGCGGGCCTGCGTTCCCAGGGCCGGATCGTCTATATCTGCACCAACGGCATGTTCATGCGGAAGAAGATGAGGGAGTATCTGGCCAGCATTTATTCCTCGGCCCAGGAGCCGGCGCTCGACAGGCTGCTCGCCGAAGACCTTATTTCAGACAAAGACAGGGAAACTATTCGCAAGGGCAAGCATGATGATCGGCCGGTCATCAAACCTTCCAAGTGGATTTACTGGAACGTTCACGTCGATGGTCTGGAATACACGCACGATTTGATCGTCGAGCGCGAGGGGGTTTTCAAGGAGTGCGTCGAGGCGATTCGCATGGCCAAGATTCTCGGCTACCAGGTCGCGACCAACACCACTGTTTACAAGGAAACCGAGGTGCGCGAGATCGAGCAAATGTTCGAGTTTTTCTCGTCGCTCGAAGTGGACGGCCACACGATTTCTCCCGGCTACGATTACGACGCCGCCAAGAAGGACATTGTCAAGCGTCTGGGGAAGCAGCCGGAAGACTTTTTCCTCACCCGCGCCATGACGCGCGAGAAGTTCGCGAAGATCAAGGAATGGGGCGAGCGGTTCACCATATTCGGCACGACAGTCTATCAGGAGTTTCTTGCCGGCAAACGCGAGTTGACCTGCACCGCCTGGGCGATTCCGACGCGCAACGTCAAAGGCTGGAAGGCCCCCTGCTACCTCATCACCGACGGCCATTACGCGCGCTACCAAGAGATGCTCGATCGAGTGGATTGGACCAAGTATGGGGTCGTGGATGGCGTTGCGCGCGACCCGCGTTGCGAGAACTGCATGGTCCACTGCGGCTACGACCCCAGCGGTGCGCTTGGAACCAACTACCAGCGCGGCGACAACTGGAAGATGATCAGGTACAACTTCTGGCCCCGACCTGAGCCGTATTCCGCAGGCAGCAAGACCAACGCCTTCAATGGGTTTTCCGTCGGCAAGGGCCATCTCGCCGAGGCCAAAGCGGCAATCAACTTCGGTGTGGCCGCTCCGAAATCCATGTTTGATCACGACGGAAGCCATGGCAACGGAAGCTCGTGCGGAAATGGCGATACGTCGCAACGGGACGAGTTGCTTGCCAAGGTCCGCGAGGCGAAGAAAGTTTAGAGCGGACAATTTTCCGGGGTTCGATATGCCTACAGGCGCAGTTTCATGAAAACGCTTTTTCTTTCTCCTCCCAGTTTCGATGGTTTTGACGGTGGCGCCGGCTCGCGCTACCAGGCCCGGCGCGAGGTGACCAGTTTTTGGTATCCCACATGGCTTGCGCAGCCAGCCGCCCTTGTGCCGGGCGCAAGGCTGCTGGATTGCCCGCCGCACAACGTCGAGATCAAGCAATGCCTCGACGAAGCCAAAGGCTACGAACACGTCATCATCCACACCTCGACACCTTCGCTGAAAAACGACTGCAAAGTGGCCGAGGCCATCAAGCAAAACCGGCCTGAAACCAAGATCGGCTTCGTCGGCGCGCACGCGGCGGTTCTGCCGGCCGAGACGCTCAAAGCGTCCCTGGCCATTGATTGGGTCGGGCGCAAGGAATTCGATTTCACCTGCAAGGAAGTCGCCGAGGGCCGCCCGATCGAAACCGTCGTTGGGCTTTCCTACCGTGACAAAGAGGGCAAAGTTAAGCACAATCCCGAACGCGAGATGATCCAGAACATGGATTCTCTCCCGTGGGTAGCCGACGTTTATAAGCGCGACCTGCAAATCGAGAAATACTTCATCGGCTACCTGCTGCATCCTTACGTCAGCCTCTACACGGGGCGCGGCTGCCCGGCCCAATGCACCTTTTGCCTCTGGCCACAGACCATCGGCGGCCACAAGTACCGTGTGCGGTCTCCGCAGAATGTTGCTGATGAAATGGCCTACATGAAGACGCTCTTTCCGCAGGTGAAGGAGTTTTTCTTCGATGACGACACCTTCACCGCCAACCTTCCGCGCGCCCGCGAGATTGCCAGGAAGCTTGCGCCGCTCGGCGTGGCCTGGAGCTGCAACAGCCGCGCGAACCTCGATTACGATACCATCAAATCGTTCAAGGATTCCGGCCTGCGCCTGTTCCTCGTCGGCTACGAGAGCGGCAACGAACAGATTCTCAAGAACATCAAGAAGGGTGTTACGATTGAGGAGATGCGCCGTTTCACCAAAGCCTGTCACGAGGCCGGTGTGGTCGTTCACGGCACCTTTATTCTCGGGCTGCCGATCGAGACCCGGGAGACCATCGAGGAGACGATTCGCTTTGCGCAGGAGTTGGACGTCTTCTCCATGCAGGTCAGTCTCGCCGCGCCTTACCCGGGCACCGAGCTTTACGAAATGGCCCGGCAGAACAGTTGGTTCGTCAAGAAGGACAAGACCGACCTGGTGGAGGAGGATGGCTTTCAGCAAAGCGCCCTCGAATATCCGGGCCTGAGCAAGGATGAAATCTTTGAAGCCGTGGACCGCTTCTACCGTGCTTATTACCTCCGCCCGAAGCCGATTCTACGCATCATCAAAACGATGCTCGAGGACAAGGACATTCTCATCCGGCGCTGCCGCGAAGGCTACGAGTTTTTTAAGAGCCTCAAGCAGCGCAAGGGTGACCTTGCCGCGGCTCAGAACGCCTCGCATTCGGCGGCGGCGGCTTCGTGAGGCTAGAAACGTGATGGTTTCGTGTTTTGTCCCGAGTTGTTTTGAATCTCTTGGATGGCGTTGCCGCCCGGCACCGCCGGCATCCTGCCGTCCTGTATTTCGTTCGCGTGCGTAGTGTTGTAGATGTGCTCGAGGATTGCGGCTGCTTCGGGACTCGTCGGTTCCGGCGGCCAATTTTGTTGTCTTGTGGGAGTTGATGGGGGGCCTCCCAAACCGCTCAATGCAACCGTGCCGGGCGTGGCCATGCCCGGCACGGCGCTATAGGCGGCTGACGGGGATGCGCCGCCGTAACCGGCAGGAGAGCCTCCCGCGCCGGCGGGGTACGCGGGCGCGCTGCCGGGATTCGTGCGGAGTGGTCGAGGCGTGGGAATTGCTCTCGGGACGTAGCCTCCGCCTCCGGGGGTAAATCCGGTTCCCGGCGGAGGCGGGATGCCCCCGCCGACATTGGGCGGAGCGCCAGGCACCCCCGGGGCGGGGGCACTAACCAGCTTCACGCCATTATTCTCGAAGTTGATATTGGTGACCGTGCCGAAATTGTTCACCTTCACGATGCCTGCCTTTTCGTCGATATCGAGCACTTCGATGTCGCCGTCCCGCTGGCCGACAGCTAGAATATAAGATTGCTCTTCCTGTTTGGTGCCCGGCTTGGGGGGCGCCATCACCTTCATCATGGCGCGTTTGTTGCCGAGAATAGTAAAGATACCGGTGAGCGTGATCTTTGGTGGCGGCGGCTTGTTGTCCTCGGGGTTGGGCGGCGGAGCCGGCGCTTTCAGGCCGAAAATGTTTCGGTCCACAATTCCTTGATAAGGAGTTCCGCCTGACTCGGCGGCCATCGCCTTTGCGCCCGCGCACAACGCGAATGCGCCTGCTATGCAAACCAGCATCTTTCTACCGTGCATCATGGTGTTAATATACGGTTAACGGGAATAAAACACCACTCCGAAGTTTTAGTTGCGCCGCCGGCAACACGCCACCGACCGCGTCAGGTTTCGTCGCGATCGCAGAAACCACGGTCTGAGGGTCTCACGCACGCGAACGACGCAGCGTGGCCAAGGCGCAATGGAACAGGAAAGCTAGACAGGAAGATTGAAGACAGGAAAATGAAGAGAAGATTATGGAAAATTTGTTCGATATTATTTACGAAGACAGCGAGATGCTGGTGATCAACAAGGCCGCCGGGTTGGTGTGCCATCCCACCAAAACGGATGCGTATTCTAGTTTGATCAGCCGAGTGCGGCTGTATTTGGGGCAAGGCTCGCAGCCGCACCTGGTGAATCGGTTGGACCGCGAGACCAGCGGTGTGACGTTTGTGGCCAAAGACGGGGACACGGCGCGCGAGTTGCGCCACATCTGGGAGAGCCGGCAGGTCGAGAAGGAATACCTGGCAATCGCGCACGGGCACCCGCGCGAAGCGCACGGGGACATCGACGCCCCGCTGGGCAAGGACGAGCAGAGCCGGGTGGCGATTAAAGATTGCGTCCGGGCCGATGGGGCCGCCGCCAAAACGGAGTATTGGGTTCAAGAGCGATTTACGCGCGGCGGGACATCCGAAAGCCCCACCCTCCCGCTCGTGACGAGTGACGAGTGTCGAGTGCCAGGAATGGGCCAGGCATTACACGCCAGATGCCACATCGCATCAAGCATAGGTTATCCGTTGCCATTCAGCCTCCTGCTCGTGCGGCCGCAGACGGGACGGAAGCACCAGATTCGGATTCATCTGGCGCACATCGGCCATCCGATCGTGGGCGACAAACTGTATGGAGGCGACGAGGACTTGTATCTGGCACTGGTCGAGGACCGTTTGACGCCGGAGCAATGGCGGCGGCTGATCTTGCCGCACCACGCGCTGCATGCGCGCGAGGTGCGATTTGCCTGGCGCGGTCAGCCGAGGGTTTTCCGCGCCGAGCCAGAAGCATGGTTCCTGAACTGGTTGAAACTGCAGGCGGCGACGGCGGTTGGCGGACTTTTCCGTGTTTAATGAGATTAGCGCCGACTGCCGTCGGCGGCTACGATTTCTTGAATTGACGTTGCCGGTTCATGGACAAGGGCAAAATTCGGTTTGCGCACCGCCTGGTTCTCTTGTATAAGGCTGCGCTTTATGTGGATAAGACAGAACGGAGTGTTGGGGTGCTGTGGTGCTGAAGTGTCGGCGGCCGGGAAGCAAACGGGGCGAGGAACCCTGTTCCTGGCTTTGCTGTTCATCGCAGCCCTGGCAGCCGGATGCAATAAACCGGCGCCCCCGGCTGCGCCGCTGCTGCCACCGCCGGTTGAGACGGTTGCCCGCGTGCATTGGCTGGGCATGAAGCGGCTGGCGGTCGAAACCAATGCCGCCTCATTTATGGGCATCTGGAACATGGCGGAAAGCAAGCAGCTTGAGACGCAGACGCTGGACCGGCTGGCGATGGGGTTGGTCGCCAGCAACCAGTTGCCGGTGATTGACTCCCAGGCGTCAAGTACCAACCACCCGCCTCCACTCATCGGCCTCGCGGCTATCCTTCGTCCTCTTCTGGAGGATTTGGTGCAGGAGGAATCATATCTTGAAGTCCGGCAGGCGACCAACCAGCCGGGGGATATGGCCCTGGCGATACGGCTTGGCGACGAGCGCGCCGGAGTGTGGCAAACCAATCTTGCTGCCGTCCTCGAATTGCTCACCGGCGTCGGTCCCACCCCAGTGCAGGATGGGCGCGGGTGGGTATTGCCGGTCACCAATAATCAGTTATCGGTTATCAGTCATCAGTCATCACAGTCATCAGCCACTCGATATGTTGAGCTTGTTCGTGTCAAAGACTGGACCGTTATTGGACTGGGACGGGAGACCAACGTGGTTGTGGGCGAACTGGGAGGTCTCATCCTGCGTGATGGCCAGCCCTTTGCCCGGCAGCCGAAGGATTTCTGGTTGTACGCGGACATTGACCTGCGGCGAGTCGCCAGCGCGCTGACGTGGGGTTGGCAACTGCCCGCCGGACTGCCCAGGCTAACGGTCACGGCGATCGGTGATGGTGGAAACGTCCGCACCATGGGAGCTTTGAATTTCCCGCAGCCGCTGCCCTTCGAGTTGGAGCGGTGGAACATCCCGACTAATCTCATCCACGAGCCGACGGTGAGTTTCACCGCCATTCAGGGCATCACCGCCTGGTTGTCATCCTTGAAAATCTGGCCGGACCTTCAGGTCGGCCCGCCGCCAAGCCAGCTTTTCTTCTGGTCGCAGAGTGGTTTGCCGATCATGACCTTTTGCGCAGCTTCTTTGCCCGACGCCAGCAACCGGGTTGACCAGATAACAGAGAACCTGGTGAATCAGGCCAATCCCTGGCTTACCAATAACGGCATCGGCAGATTTGAACGAGCCACAAACTTCAACGGGGTGGTATGGTCTGACGTCGTCATCGCTACGCCGTTCTTGAAGTCAATCCCGGCGAACGGGGGCGATTTCGCCTTCGCGGGTTTGGAGTCGGATTTGAACACCAACCGTCCGGCGCCTGTGAGTTTGTTCCATCAGGTTGTGACTTCGACCAACCTGGTCGCCTACGACTGGGAGTTGACCGGGCTGCGAATCGAGCACTGGTTGTATTTTGGCCAACTGCTTCGGTTTGCCCTGCATCACTCCCAGGTGCCGCCCAAGTCCGCCAGCTTCGCCTGGCTGACCGCCCTCGAAACCAAGCTGGGCAATTGCGGGACGGTGGTTGTCCGAACCGGGCCGGCCCAGCTCTCTTTTGTGCGCAACTCCGGGATCGGATTGACCTCGGCCGAACTGGACTTGCTGGCGGATTGGCTGGAATCGCCGCGGTTCCCCTACGGGTTGAATACCTTCACGGGTGAGCCGACTCCGCTGCCCCTTAGGAAGTCCCGGCGGCCCGCCGCGCCCACGGCGACCAACGCGGTCCCCCCCGGTCCGCGTTAGCGGGAAAAACTTCTCCGTGCCGAACATCCCCAGGACAATGCGCGCGGTGGTTTATCGCGGGGCAAACGATCTGCGCCTCGAGACGGTGCCGGTGCCGCGCATCGGTCCGTATGAGTTGCTGGTTAAAGTGGCCGTCTGCGGCGTCTGCCCTACCGACATCAAGAAGATTCAGTATGGCACAGTCCCGCCGCCGCGCATCTTTGGCCACGAAACCGCCGGCACTGTCGTCCGCGCGGGCGCAAGGGCCAGGGAGTTCAAAGTCGGCGACCGGGTCGCGCTGCACCACCATGTGCCTTGCCTCGAATGCCATGCCTGCCGCCATCGCGCATTCGCCCAGTGCGAGCAATACA
The DNA here is from genome assembly GCA_037130375.1 of Verrucomicrobiota bacterium. GTDB lineage: Bacteria > Verrucomicrobiota > Verrucomicrobiia > Limisphaerales > UBA8199 > JAPLUA01. The sequence continues at coordinate 7,553 of JBAXTC010000016.1, forward strand.
AACGCACCGGAATCACCGCGGGATTCGAGCCTGCCGGCGGCGGGTATGCGGAATACGTGCGGGTGATGCCCTTTGTCCTCCCCGGTGTGGTGAGAATTCCGGCCCGCAATTCTTTCCTCGAAGGAGCCATGCTCGAACCGGTCAACACTGTGCTCAAGGCTGTCAAACGCCTGGCCCTCCTGCGCGGCGACACCGTCCTGGTGGCCGGGCAAGGGCCCATCGGCCTGATGTTCACCCGCCTGCTGACGCTCGAGGGAATGCGGGTGGTGGCGACGGACTTGCTGGAGACGAGGCTGGAGATGGCGCGGGAGTTTGGGGCGGTAGGCGTCGTGAAAATTCGAAGTCCGGAGGCTGAAATCCGAAATCCGAAATCTGAAATCCGAAGGAAATCCGAAGTCCGAAGTCCGAAATCCGAAGTCACTGGTCAGTTGTCAGTCGTCAGTGGTCACGCATCACGCATCACGCATCACGCATCACGCATCACGCATCACGCATCACGCACCCCGCATCCACCAGCTTACGGGCAACCGGGGCTTCGACGCCGCGGTCATCGCGGTTCCTTCGGATGCGGTGGTGCGCGAGGCGCAATCGTTGGTGCGGGGCGGCGGTCGGGTGCTGCTGTTTTCGCACACACGGCGCGGGGATGAAACGCCAGTGGATCTGGCGGCGGTGTGCGTGGACGAGAAGGATTTGATAGGCAGCTATTCGGCGGATTTCTTGTTGCAGGACGAGGTGGCGCGGTTGGTCTTCTCGCGCAAGCTCGATGCCTGCCGTCTCATCACCCACCGGTTTCCCCTGGCGCAAACCGGCGATGCCATCGAGTTGGCGTCCCGTCCCAGCCCGGATTCCCTGAAAGTCGTCGTGGTTCAAGGCGAGTGACGCTCGGAGAATCGAGCCGCAGATGGCTGTTGTGAAATCATCTGAACTGTGCGTTGGTTGGAAGGTGCTGCTGCCCTGGCTGGCGGGCTTCGGCACGCTGGTCTATGTGTGCTCGCGATTCGTGCCCTGGGCGCCACCCAGCCGTCACGGCGAGATCGAGGATTCCTATATCCAATTCCTGCACACGGCCTTTGTCGAGCGTCTGCAATTCGGGCGTGATGTGGTCTTGACATTTGGCCCGTGGGGATTTCTTTACGGCGGCTACCACCCCGCCACCCACTTGGTTTCAGTGATCGCCTGGCTGGGGCTATCGGTCGTGTTCTGCTGGTCGGGCTGGCTTGCCGCCCGCCACTTTGCCAGGAGCGGGATGGCGGCCTGGCTCTGGCTGATGGTCTTCGCGGCCGTCGCGGGCCTGCCCATTTTCACCTTGATTGATGCGCGGCTCAAGGCGTTGGTGATTCTGCTCTGGCTGCTGCATTTTTTTGTGGAGACCCGATCGTCGGCCGCGGCGCAGGCTTCGTTGGCGGTGGCGCTGGGACTGTTCAGCTTGGTCAAGTTCAACGTTCTGATCGAGACGGCCATGGTTGTTGGGGTTATCGCGCTGGACGACGTTGTTCGTCGCCGGCGTTTCCCGTGGTTGCTGACTGTGTATTGTGCCGCCATCCTGTTTTTCTGGGTTGCCGCCGGACAGCGCTGGAGCGCGCTGGGGCCGTTCCTTTGGTATTCGTCGCTACTGGCCAGCGGTTATACCGAAGCCATGATGTTAGCCGGGCCGAAGCCCGTGCTGGACGCATGTGGTTTCCTGCTGGCCTCAGGAATAGTTTGTGCGGTGGCAGGCTATGCGGGATGGGTGCGGCACCGATGGTTTGGCGTGTTTCCCTTGGCTGTATTGGTTTTGATTCTGTTCACGGATTTCAAGCATGGCTATGTGCGGCAGGATGCCCACGAAGCCGCCGCCACGCTGGTGCTTTTGCTTGTTTCGTTGGCGTCGCTGGCAGTTGCCTGGCCGATTGTCCGAACCCAGAGGCGCCGGGCTGCTTTAGCCAGCCTCCTGCCGGTGATCGCAGCTTCCTTCCTGGCCACATCCACATTCAGCCGCTACTCCGAGAAAGGGTTGCCGGCACAGTTGCTTGGAACTTTCAATATCCGGAATGTTCTGGCTCCGGCAAAGCTGCTCTTTGGCCCGGGATATTTGAGGGAAGGCTACGAAACCTATCTTGCCGCTATCCGGAGCAACAACCCACTGCCGGCGATCGAAGGCGAGGTTGATACGTATCCCGGGAATGCAGGGGCCATCCTGGCGCAGGGATTGACTTACCGCCCGCGGCCGATCATGCAGAGCTATCAGGTTTACACTCCGGAATTGGCGGCATTGAACGCTGCGTTTCTCCGGAGTGATCGAGCGCCCGCCAACATCGTGTTCCAGTTAGCGCCCGTGGACGATCACTTCCCTTCGTTGGAGGATGGCCAGTCATGGCCGGAACTGTTGACCCGGTATGGTGTCCGGCAGGTCGAGTGGCCATTTGTGGTGTTGAAACGGTCGGTGGCCCCGCGGCCGTGGCGACTGGAGCCGCTCGCCGACATGCCGATTGGTTTTGGGGAACTCGTTGCCGTCCCTCCTGTGACGAACGGACCGGTTTGGGCCCGGATCGACATCGACCAGACCTTGGCGGGGAAGATCGTCTCGATGCTCTACAAACCGCCCATTCTGCGGCTGACAGTTTCCACTCGCGATGGCGGGCAGGTTCGCTATCGGCTGGTTCCCGGCATGGCGCGCAGTGGATTCCTGTTGTCTCCGGTCATCCGCGCCCCCGTGGCTTTCGGATCGCTGGCGGAGGGCGGCGAGCTGGTCGATTTAGCGGATAAGCAAGCAACCTCGGTGGCCATCTCGGCCGACACCGGGTCCGGCTCGAGTGTTTGTTATCGATCACCCCTGCGCCTGCGGTTTTATCGCCTCGACTATCCCGGGCAGGACATGAGCAAGCTGGATGGCTTTCGCGCGCTGAGAAATCTGTCGAGAACCTTTTCCCGGGCGATTTCGTTGCGTGCCGACTATCCGCCGGAAATGGTATATCTGCCGCGCTGTGGCAGCGTGCTGCGGGTGGCGCCGACTTCAGCGATTCAGCTTTCGATCGAGGGACATCCGCAGCACTTGCAGATCGGGTTCGGGATTCTCGCGCCGGAAGGGATGGCTTTGGCGGAGACCAACGGGGTTGTCTTCCGGGTTTCGGCGGTGAGTGGGCAGGGCGACATCGTTCCACTCTGGTCGCAAAGCATCGATCTGCCGAAGAGCGAAGCTGGCCCGGGCAGCCAACGGGCGGTGATCGATCTGAGCCGGTGTCCATCGTCCGAACTCATTCTGGAAACAGTGCCGGGTGGCTCGAAACCAAATCGGCTCCAGTGTTACTGGTCGGACGCGAAGTTCGAGTGAAGGATTGCCCGATGTGCAGGTCGTTAGGGTCTGGGTGCCTTGCGGAATCGCATTGTCACTGGATATGACATCTGTTCATAATTGGGTTCTTGATGTCCGCCGCTGCGATTGCCAGTCAGAACTGATGTGATGATATGAGAGCCTTAAACCGGCCGCTTCTCTTTCTTCTGTTTTTCGTCTCTGGTTTTTGCGGCTTGCTTTACCAGGTGGTTTGGACGCGACTGGCTTTTGCCTCGTTCGGCATCATTATGCCGGTTCTGTCAGTTGTGATTTCGGTTTTTATGCTGGGACTGTCCCTCGGTGCCTGGGCGGGTGGCCGGTGGATTGGCCGGTGGGCGGAGCAGACCCGGGTCTCGCCAATCAGTTTTTATGCCCTGGCAGAATTGATCATCGGGGCGGGCGCTTTCGCGGTTCCCGGCCTTTTCGCGATGGGGGAGCATTTCCTGCTGGCGATGGGCGAGGCGGATTCACTCCGCTATCTATTTCTCTCGGCTCTCCTTTTGGCAGTTTCAATTCTGCCCTGGTGCCTCTTCATGGGTGCGACTTTCCCCTTGATGATGGCTTATATTCGGGAACGCGACCCGCAAAACTCGGAAAGCTTCAGTTTCCTCTACCTGGCGAATGTGCTGGGAGCGATGACCGGAACCTTGCTGACCGCCTTGGTTTTGGTGGAGCTGTTGGGGTTCCGGCACACCCTGTGGGTCGCTGCGGCGGGGAACTTCACCATTGCCGGGATCGGTCTGCGGTTGGGCTGGGCCAAGCGGATGGACCGCCCACGAACGGCCACCAATCACGGTCCGCGAGTTGCGTCACCCGTTACCCGAGACCCCTCGCCTCGTTTCGTCGAGTGGATTTTGTTTTCGACGGGCTTCGTCTCGATGGCCATGGAGGTGGTATGGATTCGGGCCTTCACCCCGGTGGTCAAGACGCAGGTGTATTCCTTTGCCATGGTGGTTGCCACCTATCTGGGCGCGACGTTTCTTGGCTCGCTGGTCTATCGCCGGCACCTCGAGAAATGCAAGGTGAGGGCAGTTGCCGAGATGCTTGCTCTTTTATGCGTCGCGGCCTTTCTCCCCATTTTGGTCAACGACCCGCGCTTGGTGAAGGCGAACTGGCTTTACGCTCCCGATCCCGTGAGCGTGGCGATTGTGCTGGCCAGCATCTGCCCATTTTGCGCCATTCTAGGCTATTTGACTCCGCATCTGGTCGATCACTATGCCGGGGGTTCTCCGCAGGACGCGGGTAAAGCCTACGCGCTCAACGTCTTCGGCTGCATTCTCGGACCGCTGTTCGCCTGTTACCTATTGCTGCCCTGGATCAGCGAGCGCTGGGCTCTCGTGCTTCTGGGCCTACCGTTCTTCGGGTTCTATTTCCAGTCGCGCAAGACATTGCCCGCCAAGCAACGTTTGAGCCTGGGCTTGGCCGGAGGCGGCGTGCTGGCTTGCGCCCTGTTTTTTTCCGGCAGCTATGAAGATCACGTCATGAAATCGGAAAAGCACGCGACGGTTCGCCGCGATTATGCGGCCTCCGTCCTGGCCTACGGCGAGGGATTCTACCGTCTTCTCTGTGTCAACGGCCTCGGCATGACTACGCTTACCCCGATCACTAAGTTCATGGTCCACCTGCCGCTCGCTTTCCACCGCGGCCCGCCGACCTCCGCCCTGGTAATCTGTTTCGGCATGGGCACCACCTACCGCTCTGCCTTAAGCTGGGGGGTCAAGACCACCGCCGTGGAACTGGTGCCCAGTGTCAAGGAGACCTTCGGATTTTACCACGCCGACGCCGCGCGTTACCTCGGCGACTCCAGAGGCCGCATCATCATCGACGACGGTCGGCGTTACCTGAAACGCACGCGGGAGAAGTTCGATGTCATCGTCGTTGATCCGCCGCCGCCGCTGGAGGCCGCCGGCTCCAGCCTCCTCTATTCTCGGGAGTTCTATGAGACTGCAAAGCAGCGTCTGAATCCTCATGGCATTCTCGGAACCTGGTACCCCGGTGGCGACTTGGCCGCTGGCCGTGCCCTGGCGCGATCGCTCCGCGAAGCTTTTCCCTACGTCCGCTTTTTCGACTCGTCCGAAGGTTATGGCAATCACCTGTTGGCATCAATGGACCCGATCGAGAACCTGAGCGCCGTCCAACTTGCGGCGCGTCTGCCCGCCTCCGCCAAAAAGGATCTGCTCGAATGGACCTCCACCCCTGACATCGCCGCCTACCTGGACCTCGTCCTGTCTAGAGAATATCCCATCGAAAGGATACTTCACCCCGACCCCCAAATCCGCATCACCGACGATCGGCCATACAACGAATATTTCCTTCTCCGCCGCCTGGACCAGTTTTGACCATTATCTGTGCGGGGGAATGGGTTGCCGATTTGCCGAATTACCCCTCAAGCGGCGGCTGGTTTGATCCGCTCCGGGCCAGGAGCTTGTCCTCTTGTAACTTTGTTACTACTGCTGCGGTTCGGCGGGATCGTGATAGGGTTGGTGGGCTTGATATAATTCCAGCAACTTCTGGTTCTGGCCGGCCAGATCGTTCTGGCCTGATGCCAGAGCGAGGTTGCAGGCGTTTTGGGCGGCAGCGATGGCCTCGTCGAATCGGCCGGCTTCGGCGTAAGCGGCGGCGAGGGTGCCGACCATGACAGGACGTTGAAAGCGGGTCAGTTCACAGGCCTGGTGGGCGAGATGGACGGCCTCGGTGCCGTCGCGGAAGGCGGCGTTGGAGTGGGCCGCGCGGATCCAGGCCAGATTGTTGAGCGCATCCGGCCAGTCGGGCTTGAGGCGCAGCCCCTCGCGGTAATGGTTGATGGCCATCGCGGTGTCGCCGGTCAAACCCAAGGCGATCCCGAGATTAAAATGAGCGGCGGGATCGGCCGGGTTCTGGAGCAAGACTTTCGCCAGTCGCGCGCGAGCCTCGTGCGACTTGCCCAGGCGGGCCAGGACGATCGCATAATTGACCTGAGCATCCGTGAATTGCGGTTCGATGAGCAGAGCCTGGACGTAGTGATCGGCTGCTTCCTCCCAATTCCCGGCGTCTGACAAGACGCAGCCGAGATTGTAATGAGCTACCATGTTGTTGCGGGTGACGGCCAGGGCGCGACGGAAGAGGGTTTCACTGGTTCGCCAATACTGCAATTGATCCTGTGTGCGGAACAGGAAGGCTGTGAGCACAAAGACAGCGGCGGAGATGAGAACCAGCTTCAGAGACCGGCCCCTGCCTGCCATTTCCCCGCCGGCCCACGAGATTACGAGGAACAGCCCAATGATCGGGACGTACATATAGCGATCAGCCATCGCCTGTCGGCCCTCCTGGGCTTGGATCAGCCCGATTACGGGCAGGAGCGCGATCAGAAACCAAAGCCAGCCTGCCAGGACATAAGGCCGGCGTCGGCAGAGCCACAGCGCGCACAAGCTCAGACCTGAGAGCAAGGCGAGTGCGGCGAGCACAGCCAGGAATGGCCAGCGCCCCGGATGCGGGTATAGCACCGCCAAACGGACTGGCCAGAATACGCCACCCAGATATCTGGCCAGCGAAACGATGGCATTTCCCACACGCGCTGACATGGGCAAATCGTTCAAAGTAACCAACACGCCCTCATTCAGATGCTCCGTGATCGTGAGCAGGCACGATGCCGCGCTCAACACGAGGAACGGAACTTTCTCGGTCACCAGGGCTGGCAGCGCGAGGCGGGAAATGCGAGTGGGACCGTGAGCAAAACGTTCGAGTGGCCACCAGTCCAACAACCACATCACCAAAGGCACTATCACAAGGGTCGGCTTGCTCATCAGACCCAGAGCGAAAAGAAAGAGCGCGAGCCCGTACCAGAGGCCGCGTTTTGAACCTCGAACACCGGACTTTGAATGTCCCGCCTCGGCCTTTGGATTCTGGATTCTGGATTTTGGATTGTGGCCTTCTGACTTTCCTCCGCGCCCTGACCCCAAATACTCGTCCCCCTTTGCGTATTTCACATAAGCCAGCAGCGTCAGCATGAAAAAGAAAGTGCTCAGAACCCCCTTCCGCTCCGCCACCCAGGCCACCGATTCCACCTGCAAGGGGTGTACTGCAAACAAGCCTGCCACCAGAGCGCTCTGCCACATCGCTCCGGTCATCCTCGATAGTAACAGGAAGAGCAATGCCGCGTTGGCTGTATGCAGCAAGACGTTGGTCAGGTGATGCCCCCAGGCGCGCATTCCAAAGAACTGCACGTTTGCCATGTGCGACAACCATGTCAAGGGAGGCGTGCTGCTGGCTCTTATATTGGCGAAAGCCCACCACGCGCTCTTGAGCGTGAGCCCGGACTGCACGATGGGGTTTTGCGTGACGTATCCTGGGTCGTCGTAGTTGACGAATCCGCAGCGGAGGACTGGCCAGTAGGCGAACCAAATCAGGAGGCCAAGCAGCGAACAAATGAGCAGCTTCTTGCGGGCAGTGGTGAAACTCATTGCGATCTCTGGCCGGTGAGAGCCTGCAGTTCGATACGGGCCTGGGCAAAGTCAGGCTTGAGGCGCAGGGCTTCAGTGAATTGGCGGATGGCTTCGTCGGACCTGCCCTGGGCGGCGAGGGCTTTGCCGAGGTTACAGTGGGTGCCAGGGTTTTCGGGCCGGAGACGCAAAGCCTCCTGGAACTGGACAATGGCATCGTCAAGTTTGCCGGTAGCGGCCAGGGCGGAGCCGAGCGCATTGTGCGTATCGGGATTGTTCGGAGCGATGCGCAGCGCCTCGTTGTAGCAGGAGATGGCTTCGCCGAAATCTTGCCGCGAGGCCAGCAGTTTGCCGAGGTTAAGCTGGAAGGAAGCGCCACCGGGCTGGCCGCGCACTGCCTCCCGCAGTTCCAGGATCGCTTCCTCAAGCTTTCCCTGCCGGGCCAAAATGATGCCCAGATCGTTATGGGCCAGGGCGAAACCCGGTTTCGCTTGCAGGGCGAGCCGGTACTGGACGATGGCCTCGTCGGCTCGCCGGAGGTTGGCCAGGGCGTTGGCCAGGTCATAGTGAGCGGCAACCTGGTCCGGTTTGACCCGCAGGGAAGCTTCGTAATACTGAGCCGCCTCGGCAAATTGCCCCTGGCTGGCCAGGGCATTGCCCAGGCCGTTGAGGGCGCTGGTGTCTTCGGGCTTCTCTTTGACCACGGCCTGAAAATGCGGAATGGCTTCGTCGAACCGCTTCATCTCGCGCAGGGAGTTGGCGAGGTTTTGGTGAGCGCTGGTGAAGCCGGGTTTCGAGCGCAGCGCGGCCTCGAAGTAGGGGATGGCGTCGGCGAATTGTTTCCGGTTGGCCAGGCTGCAGCCAATGTTATTGAGGGGGTCCGGGTAATGGGGTTGCATTTCCACGGCCTTGAAATAGTTGGTCAGGGCCTCATCGATGCGACCCTCGCTGTCCAGCCACGACCCGAGGTTGTAGTAGGCGATGAAGTTTTTGCTGCTGACGGCAACGGCATGGCGGTAGAGGCTTTCGCTGTCTTTCCACGAGCGCAATTGGTCTCGCGTCCGCGCGGCGCAAGCCAGCAACACCAGCGCGGCGACCAGCATCAGCAGACCCCTGTTCAGTCTTGCACCCCAGGCGAGGATGATGAAGATGCCGATCAAGGGCAGATAAGTGTAGCGGTCGGCCATGGATTGTTCGCCGACCTGAACCACGCCAATCACCGGGACGAGCATGCCCAGGAACCAGAACCAACCGGTGAAGGCGAACGGGTATTTGCGGCGCAACCAAAGAGCGGCGAGCGTCAAGCCCGCCAGCAGCGCCGCGGCGAGCAGAACGGAGGCCAGCGGCCAGTGACCCGGGTGCGGGTAGGGGGTGGCAAGGTTCAGCGGCCACAGGGTCTTGCCGAGATACCGGACATAAGCGAGCAGCGCATTGCCCACGCGAACGCCGAGGGAAAGGTTGGCCAGAGGCTGAATGGCCTGCTTTTGAACCAGCACGGTCACAAGACAGGAAATAATGCTCAGCAGAAGGAAAGGAAGTTTCTCGAGGAGAAGAGGAAGAAGAGTCTTGAGTCTTGAGTCTTGAGTCTTGAGTTCAAGGCGCCGCAGGGGCCAGTAATCCAAAAGCAACAACACAAACGGCATCGTGACCAGCATGGGTTTGCTCATCAGACCCAGGGCGAAGAGAACCAGGGCCAGGGCATACCAGAAGCTGCGTTGCAAACCTCGAACACCGAACATCGAGCGCCCAACGCCGAACTCGCCACTTCGGATTTCGGTCTTCGGATTTCGGTCTTCGGATTTCTCCCCCTCGCGCGACATCCGCCACGCGCTACTCGTCACATAATTCACATAGGCCATGAGCGTGAGGAGGAAGAAGAAGGCGCTCAAGACGTCCTTGCGTTCGGAAATCCATGCGACCGACTCGACATGCAATGGGTGCAGGGCGAAGAGGGCGGCGACAAAGGCGCTTCGCCCCAGCGCGCCCGTGAGCCGCCGCAGGAGGATAAAAAGCAGGATAGTATTAAGGGCATGGAAAAGGAGGCTCGTCAGGTGGTGGCCGGCGGGATTCAGCCCATAGAGCTGCACATCGAGCTGATGGGACATCCACGTTAGCGGATGCCAGTTGCTGGCGTGGCCGGCGCGGAAGGCCCAAGCCATATCCTCTCCTGTCAACCCGCCTTTGACATGGGTGTTTGCGGTGACGTAATCCGGGTCGTCAAAACTAACGAACTGATGGCGAAGGGCCGGGTAAAAGACGGCCAGGGTAGCGGCCGCCAGCAGCAGGCCGACAATCGCCGGATGCGACAATAGGCGCGCGAGCCTGGAGGCAGGCGGCGTGCCGCGGGAGAGTTCGGCGGGCGTTATTCGAGTCATATATGGCGCAGTTATCCCGGTTGCTTAAATTAAGGTATAACCGAATGCGCAAGGAGTGAAAACCGAAATGAATAACGAGCCAAGCGCAGGCCACAATAATTGAACCCAGGCCCAAAGAGTTTTTCTTCCAATTCGGCGTTTTAACATTGTTAGCGTGTTTAGTGGGAAAACCATCAGACATGGCATGAACATTGCTATATAACCCTGTTTTATTGGCTTTATTTGATCGAAGTCAACCTTGCTTCCGGTCAAAAGGCGTTCGTTTCGAGCGCAAACCGGCGTGCGAATAAATGTTCAAAATATTTTTGAAAAACTGTTGACGGCTTTGGGAATGTTTGCAATAGTTGCATCACACACGGTAAACACAAACTACATATATGAGAACAAAAACATTAGTATGCGCGGCTGTTTTGGCCGCTGGCGTCGCCACCACCATGGCGCAATCGAACGTTTATTCACTAAACGTTGTCGGCTATTACAATCTTCCGCTTGCAGCAAACGCGAAGATGATGATCGCCAATCAGCTCAATACCACAAATAACACGTTGGGTGCCCTCATCCCGATCGCTCCGGATTCAAGCGTTTTCTACAAGTACGCCGGCAGTTTCACGACTTACTCGTACGACGCACTGACTCCGGGTTGGTTGCCGAACGGGAATGCCACATTGAACCCGGGCGAAGGCGGTTTCATTATCTGCCCGGAAGCCACAACGCTGACATTCGTCGGTGAAGTGCTCCAGGGTTCGTTGGTGAATACCCTGCCGATTAACACGAAGGTCATCCGCTCGTCAATAGTTCCGCAACAGGGTCTCATCTCGACCGACTTGAAACTCCCTGGTGAAGACAGCGATGTACTGTACACGTATGCCGCCGGTTATACCGCCTATAGTTATGATGCCCTCACCCCGGGTTGGCTGCCTTCTGAGCCCACCATTGGTGTTGGCCAGGCGTTCTTCTACCTCAAGGCTCCCCAGAGCGTCAGCAGCCAATGGATCCGCAACTTCACTGTTCAGTGATCACGACAAAAATAATAACAAAACAAAACTAGTTTAGATTCCACAACTAAATAAAACAAATACCTATGAAAAGACTAATACTCGCAGCCTTCGCGCTGACCACCGCCGCAAGCGTATTTGCCCAAGGCACTGTAGCATTCTATAACCGTAACACTGCTGGCACATCGCACATTTATGCGCCGCTTACAGGCAATTTGAGCTTGTCTCAAGTGGGTAATGGCACGGCCGACATCCCGGCCGGCACTACCAGTTGGGCTGGGTTTAACGGGATTGGCCTCAATGGTCTTACCGGCCCTTACGGTGGTTCGACTACGCTTGCTCAACTGTTGGCCGCCAACGGGGCCAACCAACCTGAATCCAGCTTGGTGCCGTCGGGTCAAACGACCACGTTCCGCACGGGCACTGCAGCTCAGGGTTTCATTGCCCTTATTACCGACTCACTGGGCAATGTTCCTAATGACTCCGCCGCCGCAACGCTCGAAGTTGTTGCTTGGGACAATAGCAGCGGTAATTATCCGACCTGGACGCAGGCATCGGTTGCTTGGGCTGCTGGGTTGATTGCTGCCGGCAAGGGCGGGGCATTCACTGTAAACAACATTGGTGGCAGTGTTAATACTCCGCCGAATATGCCTGGCCAGAGCTTCAACCTGTATATCCAGTCTATTCCTGAACCGTCCACGTTCGCGTTGGCTGGTCTGGGTGCTGCGGCGCTGTTGATCTTCCGCCGTCGCAAGTAATTGACTGTAGCAGTCTTTTTTCAGAGAAGCCGCCCGCAAGGGCGGCTTCTTTTTTGTACGCAAACGATGCCATCCGGCGCTACCGCGATCTTCGGCTAATCCACGTTTTTCGGGCGACAATCGATTCCGCAGGGCGCCAAAAGGGAGAACCCAGATGATCTGCTCTCATCTGTTCTTCAATGGGGTGCTCTCAAGAACGACAACGGGAATTTTACGACAGCCGAACTTTGCCCCAATGGCAGGTTGATGGGCCGCTCGGTCTGGAAAATCAAGTGGATGCTGCTGATTCCTGGACGGACTTTGTTATCCGATCCCGTGGAAGGCATCAACCGCTTCATTTACAGGCCGATGAAGACCGGACTTATTTCCGCGCGCACCGGGCACGGTGCCACGGACATCAAACTCTTTTTCAGTTAGAGATGCATAAGTCCTGACAGGGATGGTTGAACCCCTCGCGATCGGTCAGTCGTCCCTTCGGGATTTATCGTGCTGGGGGGCGCTGGTTCCAAACTATTATCGGATGTCTTTCCGGGACAAAGGCTTGGACCGATGTCTTGGGTATTCTCTGGGGCCAAATCCTAGTGGCATTGGACATTCTTGTCCGCTTTCCACGCCGGCGCACGCACGGTTGCGGACAAAAATGTCCGCGCTCCATTCTTCGATGGTATCTCTTCTTGAAAAATCTGAGATGCGCACCGGGGCAGGTTTGGAAACACGCGACGAGTTCGGGCGTGGTGCGCACGTCCAGCGTCTGCATTACCCGCGCCTTGTATCTTGCTGAGACTCAAGTGCGCATTGCTCTATCGACCCAGCCCGAAGAATTGGCGCGAGCCCAGAGGCGGACTGTTGGTGTAGGGACTGGTTGCGCCTGTCACCACGGCGTAGGGACCGGCGACGTTGGTGGCGAAGAGGAGCGGATACGAACCCGCCCAGGCAATGACCACTTTCTGACCCGCGAGCGTTGCTGTCAGGAATGGCGGCGACCCGATTACGGTGAGCGTTGCCGGGCTGGATGAGAAAGAGCCATTGACGCCCGAAACCATGCAGGTGTAGGCGCCATCATCGAGGCTGGAGACCGCGTTCAGGGTCAGGATCGCGCTGGTGGCGCCGCCAATACCAGAGCCATTTTTCTGCCACTGATAGCTTGTGGCCATGGCGACGACGGAGAAGCTGGCGTTGGCGCCATAGTTGGTGGTGACGCTGACGGGCTGTTCGATGATGTTCGGATCGTTGGCGGCTTCGAAGGTGAGGGCGTCAAAGAACCCGGCTGTTTCAGAGCTGGCCGGCGGGAAAACCGAACAGGCCAGCGTGTGAATCGAGTTGAAGCCGACATTTCCCGGAGGAAGGTCATGGCTGAAGGCGGCGGTCACCATATCATCCACGTAGAACCTCGCGTTGGCGACGTGTGTATCCGCCTCAGCCGGGCCAACCAAAATGCGGGCATGGTGCCAGCCGGCAGAGCGCAAAGCGGTCGTGTCGAAATACTTGGTAGTTCCGACTATATTCTTGCTGATGATGCCTTCGGTTCCGTCACTGACCCCAATGATGGAGGCTTGATACTTTGTGGTATCCAGGTTTGGCCAGGCGCCGACGAACAATTGTTGGACCGGGCTGCCTGGCATATTGTAGCCGCTGGAGTCATCGTTCGAGGGCATGTTTACGGCGAAGTTAGCGAGGGCCAACTGATCGGCGTAGTCGCTTGCGCCCGGGTCGTAGAAATGCCAGTCGAGCATGATATTCCCATAGTAACGTTGACCTCCGTTGAAGCGATAGGCGAGGTTAAGAAAACCCTCGTCATTGTCCCCACTGGTGACCGTGTTAAAGGCTCCGCCAATCATTTGATTGCCGCTGTAGGCGGTGGCGCCGTCCTGGCCGGACGGGAAAGTAAAGAAATTGGGCGGAGCGGAACCCCACCACGGATCGGTTGAAACAGGGTTGTCTCCGTAATTGTGGTCCAGCGGAGTTCCGAGCCGGCCGTAGGTAATCGGGTCGTTTATCGAGTAAGTCTCGAAATCATCGAAGAACGAGAACGTGGCCTGATTCACCCTCAAAACGGCTCCGCTACTGGTCGGGCTGCCGGCCAGGTTGGTGACCGTAACCGTGTAGATTCCTTCATCCGCCGTGGAAGTCACGTGAATCGTCAGATCGGGCGTGGTTACGCCGGAGAAATTTCCGCTGTTGCTCAGCGGGTTTCCGTTTTTCTTCCATTGATATGCCGGGGAGGTGCCGGTGGCTGCGACGTGGAGCACCACCGTGAAGCCATTGGAGGCCACCTGGCTCAAGGGGTGAGTTGTGATCACGGGCGGATCAATCACTGTCAGGGTCACCGCGTCGGTGTTGGTGCTGCCGCTGGCATTGGTAATGACACAGGAATAGGAGCCGGCATCGGCATCCACGACACTGCTGATGCCCAGGGCGGAGGAGGTTGCGCCACTCACTCGAGGACTGTTGTTCAAGGGGACGGCCCCCTTCTTCCATTGAAAGGACAAACTTGTTCCGGCCGCGCCTACGGTGAAGGAGGCGGAGGCGCCAAGCGCAACGATCTGGTTGGTCGGTTGGACATTAACGGCGGGCGCGACCGCCAGCGCAAGCGTGACCGCAGCGCTGTCCTCGGACCCATCTCCGTTGCTCAGATGGCAGGTGTAAACGCCCACATCGGTGGCGTCAAAGCCCGTGATCGTCAGGTTGGCGTTGGTGGCGCCGGAGACGTGGCCGACGTTGCTGAGATTGGCACCGCCTTTCTTCCATTGATAGTTAATCAGATTGGAGGCGTGGGCAGTGACGGAGAAACTCACGGTGCTTCCGCTGCCGGCAAAAACTGTCCCGCCCTGAGGCGATTGAGTGTCGATGGTTGGTGGAACGATAAGGCTCAGAGCCGCCGTGGTGGTGGCCGTCCCGGCGATGTTGCTGACCAGACAGGAATACGACCCGGCGTCACTCTCCACAGTGCTGGAGATGGTCAAGGTGGCAGTGTTGACACCGCTGAACCGGCCACTATTGATCAAAGGCGAGCCATTCTTTTGCCAGAAGCATGAGGGAGCGGGGTTGCCGCTGACTCCACTGACGGCAAATGTGGCGGTGGCGGTGGTGTGGACCGTCAGATTGGTGGGGCCGGCTCCAATGGCAGGAGCGAAGGCGTTGTCCTGAAAGGTGAAATCGTCAAAATACCCCGTTGTGTTGCCGAAATCGGCATTGATCTCCAGCAGGTTGAAGCCGGTATCCGTCACGGTGGCGTGGGTCAACGCCGGGGTAACCATATTATCGATATAAAAGGAGGCCGGCGTAGCAGCGCCATTGGCCGCGCCGATGACGATTCGGGCATGATGCCAGCCGATCGAGCGCGTCGCATTGGTGAGGTAAAACCAGCCGTCGCTGTTCACTCCGTCCGTAGCCCCGACGATACGGGCTTGGTAATTTGGGACGCTCGTGCCAACGCCGGGCATGTAAGCGCCCAGGCTCATGCGTTGGGAGCCAAAAGTGGGCCACGAGTAGTAATCCGTGTCGGTCGCGACCCCGTCATAATTGCAGAGCGCGACGTAATCACTGTACTGGCCGCCTCCGCCCGAGCCCAGGGGGTCGTAGAACCACCAATCCAGAGCGATGTTGCCAAAATACACCCCGCCGGTGGCGCAGCGATAGGACAAATTGTACCAATCCGTAGCGGAGTCTAATATCCCATTGTATGTATGTCCGCGGATCATGTTCGTGCCGCTGTGCGGGACGACACCGAACTCAGTGCCGACAGCCCGCATGCCGACCGCAGGATAGGCGGCGAACCAAGGATTCGGTCCGCCGCTGGCTCCTTCGTTGGGCCCGCCGGAGTAGGTCGCGTCCAGAATGCCCGGAGCGTACACTTCAAAACTATCAGTGAATCCAGTTGCGCGGACTTGCCACAGCGACAGAACTACTGTCAACAGGGCAAGAAACGTGGTCCGGTGCCAAGCCTTAGCTGGTCGGGCGACTTGCGATTGGTTAACGGCCTGGGTGGCCGGCCACGGCAACATTGAGCGATAGGTCTTCTTCATAGGGATACGCAGTTTGATGATTTAGTCTGGTCTTAAAGGGTCTGATCGTTTCTGCATCTCCGCTCATTAAGAGCGGCAGGACTCTCGACTGCAATCAAAATCATTGCCATGCACCATCGCCGTATTTATGTGAGACGGCGCAATCGTCATCATGATGGCCGGCGCCAGGCTCAAGCTTTCGGGGTGCGCAGGTATGACACGGATGGGAACGGGCTTCGTCATGGTCGAGAACCTCTTTCGCGGCCACCCGCCGGGTGAACACCCCGCACCGCAATCCCTTCTTTATCCTGTTATCCGTGAAATCCGTGGTTCCAACTGTTGTTTTCAGGTTTAATTCCCATCAAGTCGCAGGCTTCGACGAATTCTGTCTTGTGCCCCTGTCCGCGCTCCGAAGAATCTCTCAAGTACCCTCACACGGCTGCCGCCTTTGGAACTACCTCCAAGCCAAGTCGGTCAAGTTACTCGGCCCATTCCGCCCGCCCGCCGACTGGTTTGCTAAGATGCGCACGCGATCGGGCTTTCGGGCTTTCGGGATGAATCCTCTTTTTGGCTGGCATTAGCCGTGCAGTCTCCATCATCCTCCCAATTCAAATCATGGGCAACGCGAGTGCAGATCAGCCGGGGCTAACCGGCAATGGCCGGACCAATGACGCGACGCATCTGCGCCAGGTCACGCGCCAGCAATGGCGGTCGGGGATTGCGGCGTGGCTGGGGTGGACGTTCGACGGGCTGGACATGCATCTTTACACGCTCGTGGCGGCGCCGTTCGTTGCGCAGTTGATCGGAGCCGGCACCACGACTGATCCGCGCGTGGGCCGTTACGGCTCGCTGATTCAAGGAGGGTTTCTGCTCGGCTGGGCGCTGGGCGGCGGGTTTTTCGGGCGAATTGGCGACCGGTTGGGCCGCGCGCGGGCGCTGAGCCTGACGGTTCTGACTTATGCGGCGTTCACTGGGCTCTCGTTCTGCGCGCAAGCCTGGTGGCACTTGCTCATATTCCGGTTTCTGGCCGCATTGGGGATTGGCGGTGAGTGGGCGGTGGGCGCGTCATTGCTGTCGGAAACCTGGCCACGCAAATGGCGACCGTGGATTGCCGCGGTCCTCCAAACGGGCGTGAATGTGGGGATCCTGGCGGCTGGACTGGCGAATTTTGTTTTGGCCGCCGCGCCGCCGCGTTATCTATTTCTCATCGGGGTGCTGCCGGCGCTGCTGGTGCTGTGGATTCGCCGCGCAGTGCCCGAAACGGAGGAATGGCGCTCGGCAAAAGCCCAAGCGCGCCATCACGAGCCGGGTGTGGGCGACCTTTTCCGCGGGGAAGTGCTGGGAATCACCGTCAGAGTGGTGCTCGTCTGTGGCGTTTCGCTGACTGCGCACTGGGCTTTCATGTTCTGGCATCAGCAACATCTGCGCAACCTGCCGGACGTGTTGAACTGGAGCGCCGAGGCGAAGAACAAGCTGGCCAGTGCGGGGATGTACCTGGTCATCGGGTCATCCATCCTGGGAAACTTCTTCGCCGGCTGGCTGGCGCGTTACCTCGGGTATCGCCCCACGATAATATCCATGTTCTTCGTCTATTTCCTGGCCATCTGCGGCGCCTACTACATCCCACGCGACCACACCGCCCTACTCTGTTGGTTCCCACTAATTGGTTTTTGCCAGGGCGCATTCGCGCTGTTCACCATGTATCTGCCGCCCTTGTTCCCGACCTTATTGCGCACCACAGGCGCGGGGTTTTGCTACAACATCGGGCGAATCACCGCCGCCATCGGCACGGTCTTCTTCGGCCTGTTTTCCAGCGTTGGCGACTACCGCACGGCCCTGCTTTACGCCGGCTGCCTGTTCCTGCCGGCGACGTTCCTGTCTTTTCTTCTGCCGCGCGCGCGCGATTAGCCCGCCCCACGCCTGAAGAGTTAGGCAAGAAGGGCATTCGCGCGAGGGGAGGCCCTCGAAACCAGCTTTGTGGGCCAGAACCCTGCGCTATTCGCTCTTTACGCGATAAAACGCGCGGGTGCTGGGTGTTATGCTGAACGATCCGCTGGCGGCAGCATTGGTTGCCACCCGCAACCAGCCGGCCATAGGCGCATTGACGGACGGAGATGTCAAGAGGACGAACTGCGCACCGGCGCCGCCCGAATAGCTGATGGAATAGCCGCCTCCGCTGGGGGTGATATGGATTCTTGCCGGCGCCAAACTTCCATCCGTGACCTGCACCGTGGACAGAGCCACCGTGGTGGCTTGATTGGTGCCCGGAGGCGAGAAAGCCCGCCAGCAACCCGGCCAATTATCCAGATAATAGAGATTGCCAACCGCGTCCCAATCAGCATCCGTATCCATGTGATGGGCTGGGTCCAAGGGTGGAATTGAGTTGGAGGTTAGACCGCTGGGATAGGAAACATCCAGATCGAGGTTGGTAACCAACGTTCCGGTGGCCGCCTCGAATATCTTGGTATTGCCGCTGAGCCACTCGCCGCTGTTGTAACCCCAGAAACAGGCCGCCACGTATGTTCCAGTCGGATTCACCGCGATGCCTTTTCCTCCGCAATAGTCGTCGCCGGGACCCGCAACCCAATCGGCTGTGAGTTCCGGCGCGCCGCCGTTTGTGGATGGATCGTAGGCCGGGAATCGGAGCGCCCAGGCCGAGGGGTTGCCCTGATCGGAGGGACTCTGGACGGTGTAAATAGTGCCCGCCTGGTCCAGCGCCACAGCGAATGGGTATAAGTCCATCCCCGGCGACCCTCCGACGGCCACGACGTTGGAGCCCGCGGACGCGTCAAACGTGCCATCCGGCTTTACGAAGAATTTACTAACGCCAACGCTGGTTGACAAATTGGCATCTGCAGCCCAGAGAACAGTATTGGTGCCCTTGCCGACAAGGCAGAATCCGCTCCAGTTTCCGAGCGAGCCATCGGTGGGGGCAGCGAATACATGCAGCATCGAAGCGCTGGAAATAGCTCCGTCGAAACGATAGATGTCTCCATAGTCATACCAATCCTCGACATACACGTAATCGTCTTCCGATACCCGGATTTTCCAGGGAGCATAGTAATCGCCGCGCCAACTAATCCCTCCGTCGGAGAACCCGCCTTCATCGGCGGCACTGCCATCGGCATTCAGCTTCTGAATGCCCACCAGATCGCCATTCAAGGAACCTGGGCCGAAATGGGAGTTGCCGACAAATACCCGTCCGTAGTAGGGACTGTTGGCGTTTCGGTCAACGGCGATGCCACGCGATTCCCAAGTGTAGTTTCCGGGATTATTATCATCGGTGATCTTCGTCCAGCCGGCATAGCCGCTGGAGGCTGCCTGGATGCTGACCGAATAATTGCCCCCCGGCACGTTGTTGCTGCTGTCGTTCCTGCCGTTCCAAACCACCGTGTTCGTCCCGCGCGTGGCGCCCGCGCTCTCTCCCCCGATGCGGATCGTGCGGACCGCCGCGGCGCCGGAGAGAATCTTGATGGTGACGCCCGAGGAAGCGGGTTCGTTGAGGATATAGCTGATGGTGACGCTGGCGCCTTGCGCCACGGAGATGTTGGTCATGCCTCCGTTGATCTTGATGTTGGAGGCGTACACATTGGCGCGGGCGGATGGGGCGGCCGTTGCGAAGGTCAGGACGAGGGCCAGTCCTCCGATCACACGGGTGCTGCGCAGGTATTTTTGGAATTTCACGGTCTCACTCTTTCGATTTATGGTCTTTAATGGTGTCGAGGCTTGCAACCTCAGTCTGATATGTTTTTAGCACCTCTGGAGAAAGGCGCAAGCACAGATTTTGACCGCTATTCGCGGCCAGGGTGGTTTCAAGAAATCGTAGCCGCCGACGGCTGTCGGCGCTAACGAAGCTAAGCCCGACGGGTCGCCCCCGACAGCTTCGTCAGGAGCGGCATGTTTATAGCCGAGGCATCGCCAGGACACCCCAGCTCCGTAGGAGCGGCATGTTTATAGGAACCGCAACCA
>JBAXTC010000160.1:0-12376 GCA_037130375.1 Verrucomicrobiota bacterium
AAGAATACCCGCCAGCCAACGGTCAGGGTGCATCAACCCAAAAATCACCGAGGTTATGACAAAGGAAGGCGCATGAAACTGGCCGAGCGGCATGGCGAGAAAATCCAGCTTCACAAAATAGCGATACAGGAATGAGCGATAAAAGACTTCCTCCAGGGGCGGGACAACGATGGAGGAACCAATGACACGGACCCCGACGTAAAACCAGCCAACCAAGGAGCCTTGGCCAAACTGCTTCAGCGGGTTCCAAACTTCTTCCGCCTTGCTCAACCTGGGATACAGGCTATCCAGGCCCACCCAGATGGCACAGACCGCAATGCCGACAACGATGGCCTCCCAACTGACCCGCCATCGCATTTCCTGAACGAACGGTCGCATCTCCCAAATCAGCCATGCGCCCACCACCGTCTTGAGCAGGTAAATCCAATATCGCGACTCCTCGCCAAACTGGCCCTGCAGGGCGGTCAGTAAAACGAATATAGCAAATGGCGCAACCCGGGCATACTCGGGCGAGCCTTCAAATTTCTTGCGAAGCAAACGCATTGGCGGGCAATCATCCGGGTACCGGCAGCCATCGCCAAGCCAAAAGTGATTACTCGGCCAGCGTGAGGATGTTTGTTTGGCCCGTGCCAACCAGCGTAACACTCTCCCGGTCTATGGCCGTAACGCGGTAACCGTTCAGTTTGTCCCCGATGAACAGTGTCTTGCTGTCGATCATGACGGATGGCCGTGTGCGACTAAAGACAATGCCCTGCAGTTTGGTCGGAGCAGGCTTTGGTGGCGGGGCTTCGATGTCAGCCGCCTTGTTGGCGACCGCGCTATCCGGGGCTGCTGCGACCGGCGCGTTGGTGGAATCAGACGCTGCGTTTGGCCCAAGGGCGCCGGCCGAGCCTGGCATCGGCTTGGTCGAAGGAGCCGGCAGGGGGGCAATATCCGGTTGAGCCGTGGGGACAGGCGCGACTGAGGTTGCGACCGCTTGCGGCGCGGATGGCGGAAGCGCAGGAGCGGCGGTGCGCGCCTTCACCTCGGTCGGTGCGGCAGCGCTGGTTCTGTGCGCCAACTGCCATAGGAAGAAGAGAACAAGGAGCGCGACCACCGCGAGTGCGGCGGGCAACATCAAGCCGATGGAGGGCCGGGTATATTGGGCGGGTTCAATTGGGCGAAGCTGCAGGTTCGAGGCAGGGGCCGGAGCCGCTTGCTGCTGTGCCTCTTTTGCTCGTTTCAAGGCATCGTTGATCAGGCTCATGAGGGGATTTCTCCTTCCAGCTCGCGGACAGCACGGCCAACCGTGCGATAGTCAATCCGCTCGGTTTGCTGAACGAACCCCGCCAGGAGCGCCTTGTCGCAGACTGCGTTCACGAGTCGCGGAATGCCCTGGCTGTAATGATGGACGCGCCACAAGGCTGGTCGGGTGAAGTGCGGCGTCCCGTTTCCGCCGGAAACGTGGAGTCTGTGTTGCACGTACCGGATCACCTCGTCGCGTGTCAGGGGGAGCAAGTGGTAGCGGACGGTTATGCGCTGGCGGAGCTGGCGCAAGCGGGGGTTGTTCAGCCTCGCGCGCAACTCGGGCTGGCCGAACAGAACGATTTGCAGCAGCTTGCGATTGTCCGTCTCGAGGTTCGACAGCAACCGGACTTGTTCCAATAACTCATCGGTTAAATCCTGTGCTTCGTCGATGATCAGCACGCTTTCTTTTCCGCACTCGACCTGTTTGAGCAGGAACTGATTCATAACCCCCAACGTATCCAACCGGTCCAGGCCGTTGACGCACAGGCCAAACTCAATGGCCACCGCCTTCATCAGCTCGCCGGCTGACATGACCGGATTAAGGATGAGCGCGGTCGCATAGCGGGCGTCGAGTTTTTCGAGCATGGCGCGGCAGAGGGTGGTCTTGCCCGCACCAACTTCCCCGGTCATTTGCACAAAACCTTTACGCTCGCGAATGCCGTAAAGCAGATGATTAAACGCTTCCCGGTGTTTCGCGCTGTAAAATAGGAACCGTGGGTTCGGCGTGATGTCGAACGGCGATTCGGTCAGGCCGTAATATTCCAGGTACACGCCCAATCCTCAGCAGAAAGAGTGCCTGAACGGGGAAAGTTGCAGGGTTTTGCAGATCTTGTTCAGGCCGTGTCTCGAAAATCGACATAACTGCCCAAGGATGAAGTATCTCCGATTCGGGATAGCGGTTAGCGCGAGTTGAACTAAGGCTGCTTTGCCCGCAGAATCGCTCTAGCCGCGCGGACCAGTGCCTCCGCTTCGGCCGGTGTGCCGATTGTGATCCGCAGATAATCCCGAACGGAGGCTTGACTGAACCACCGCACCAGGATTTTCCGATCACGCAGCTTTTGCAGCCAGGCTTGAGCAGCGAATTTCGGCGGGCGTGTCAGAATGAAATTGGTTTGGCTCGGAAAGACCTCGAAGCCGAGTTCGCCCAACTCGAGGCTGAGCTTCTCGCGCGTGGCGATGATTTTCCGGAAGTTCGCCCGGTAACACGACAGGTCATCCAGCGTCGCCAGGGCGGCGATCTGCCCCAGACCGTTCACGTTGTAGCTGTCCCGGATCTTATCCAGCGCGGCGATAAGGTCCACGTGGCCGACAAAATAGCCGACGCGCTGGAAACAAAGCGAATAGGCCTTGGAAAAAGTACGCGCGACAAGGACGTGGGGAAATGTGAGCGCCAGCGACATCGCATTTTCGTTGGCGAAATCCACGTAGGCCTCGTCCAGAACCACGATGCCCTTCTGCGCTCGGCAAAGCACATCCAATTGGGCCGTGCTGTAGCCGCAACCGCTCGGGGCGTTGGGCGTCGTCACGAAAGTCAGGGCTGCGTGGAAGTCCCATTGCTTGGCGGCCTTCAACTCGCGCATGGTTGGCAGGTTGAAGTTGGAATCGAGCGGGACGGCATTTCCCTTTGCGCCGTGGATGTCCGCCAGCACCGGGTAAAGCGAGTAACTTGGATTGAAAAACTGGACGGTTGCCCTGTGTGGTTGCGATCTTCCGAGCGCAGTCACGGGCTCGACGAAAGCCCGCACGGCCATCGCCAGCAGTTCGTCGGAGCCATTACCGAGGATGATGTTTCCAGGCTGGCATTGATGGAGCCCGGCCAGCTTCTCGCGCAACGCCTGGCCGGTCGGGTTGGGATAGAGCCGGAGTCGCTCGTCCACCGCGGCCTTGATTGCCGCCAAGACTCCTGGCGAGGGCGGATACGGGTTCTCGTTCGTGTTAAGCTTGATCAGCCCTTTGATCTTCGGCTGCTCGCCGGGAACGTAAGGGTGCAAAGCCCTTACCAGGGGACGGATGAACGAAGCCCGGAAGCTGGATGGATGCCGCCGTAATTTCATATTCCCACCATAGTCGTTTTCCAGCAATGTTGACAAGTGGCCGCCAGAAGCCCGCTCGTTAAGTTAGCCCTGAGCCTGGGATTTATTTGCCGGACCTGACCTCCGCCGAACTCCCATGCGCCGTCAAGCCTTCGATCTCAGCGAACTTTCTCACCGCCGGCAACGCTTTCTTCAGCGAGGCGCGGCTGTATTCCACCACGCTCGTGCGCCGCTGGAACTGGTCCACGGTCAGCCCGGAAAAGGACGCGCCCGCGCCACCGGTCGGCAGAACGTGGCGTGGACCGGACACATAATCGCCCAGCACAGTCGGCGAGTACAAGCCCAGGAAGATTGCGCCCGCGGTGCAGATTCGCTCCGAGACCTTCCGCGCGTTGCGCAGCATCACTTCGCAGTGCTCTGGCGCGAGTCGATTCGCCAACGAGATCGCGTCATCGAGGGTCTTCACCTGGATGAGCCAGCCGTTGTTATCAAGTGTCTGCTTGATGAATTCGCGCCGGGCGAGTTTCGGCAATTGACACGCGACTTCCTTCTCGACTGCCTTGAGCAGCTTGCCGGAAGTCGTTACCAGCCAGACCCGCTCGTCGCCCGAGCCGTGCTCAGCCTGTGCCAGCATATCTGCAGCAACGAACTTCGCGTTCGCGGTGTCGTCGGCCAGCACCAAAAGCTCGCTCGGGCCGGGCAGCAGGTCGATGGCGACATAGCCGACGACCAGCCGTTTGGCGGCCACGACGTAAGCGTTGCCCGGACCGAATATCTTTTGCACCGGGCGAATCGTTTTCGTGCCGTAGGCCATTGCGCCAATCGCTTGCGCGCCGCCCACGCGATAAATCTCCGTCGCCCCGGCCACGCGCGCGGCGAACAATAGCGCGGGATTCACCGCGCCATCCTTGCCGCATGGCGTGCAGACGACGATCTCGGAACACCCGGCAACCTTCGCAAGCGTCACGGTCATCAAAGCGGTTGAAACAAGGGGCGCCGTGCCGCCGGGGATGTAAACACCGACTCGGTGGAATGGATCGAACTTCTCGCCAACCTCAGCGCCGTGGGAATTTCGAACGCACCAACTCTTCCGCAAGGACTTCCGGGCGAACGTTGCGATATTCTGTTCCGCCTCAGCTACCGCTGCGCCCAAAGAGCCGTCATCCATGAGCAAGGCTGTGATCAATTCGGCCTTCGTGACGGCCAATTGGTCCGCGCTCAGCCTCGCGCCGTCAAACTGCTTGGTCAGCTCGAGCAACGCCACGTCGCCACGGGTCCGCACCGATTCGAGGATGGCCTGCGTACGTTCCTCGACCCCCGGGTCAAACAGGCTGGAGGCGGCGGCCAGCTTCCCCAATCGCCGGGAGAAGCCCGCATCGGTATGGCGAATCACATTCATAGCTGGCAAGGCTAGAGGAAATGGCGCGGAAAGTCAAAACCGCCCGCTGACTCGAGCCAAACTGCTGCGTGCTGTCCTGAAACCTGGCAGCCAACCTCTCGCTGGGGGATCGGCAGCGGCGGTACCCGCACTCAAGCAGGCACTGTTGTTCTTCGATGACGATGGCGGTCATTTTGACTCCGTGCTGGACGCACGGTTCAAGGCACCTTAGATTCCCCCAGTGCCGTATGCTCCGAAAAACGCGGGTCAGAGCCACATCGACAAAGCTGGGAATGTGTCGTTTGAAGATGCTTTGAAGAAACTTGAGACCATCGTCGAAGCGATGGAGTCCGAGGACTTGCCGCTCGAGAATTTGCTGGCGAAGTACGAAGAAGGCACGCGATTGGCCAACCTCTGCCAGGACAAGCTGGTGGAAGCGGAGTTGAAAATTCAACAGTTGGAGAGGAATGCAGCCGGGGAGATGGAACTGAAGCCCCTGGCAACAGCCGATCCAACCGATTAGAACCGCCGACTAACGGAGTGCTGGGCTTTTTGCTACAGCAAGCTAACACTCGAACAACCCAATTCCAATTATGAGCCGATACCTCGAGATGGTGGACAGCCCAAAGCACGTCAAGAAGCTGACAATTGACCAATTGCAGCAGTTGGCTGAGGAGATCCGTCGGGAATTGATAACCGTCTTATCCAAGAACGGCGGGCATCTTGGTCCGAATCTTGGGGTGGTGGAGCTGACGCTGGCGCTGCATTACGTTTTCAACACCCCCAAGGACAAATTCGTCTGGGATGTAAGCCACCAGATCTACGTCCATAAACTACTGACCGGCCGCAAAAACCGGTTTGAGACGATTCGCAGCACCGGCGGACTCAGCGGCTTTGCCCTCCGCGCGGAAAGCGAGCATGATTGCTATGGGGCGGCGCATGCGGGCACGGCGTTGTCCGCTGCCCTTGGGATATGCGCGGCCCGCGATCAACTCGGCAGCAATGAGGACGTAGTAGCGATTTTCGGAGACGCGGCTTTGACTAACGGTATTTCATTTGAAGCGATGAACAACATCGCGCACACGACGAAGAAGTTTATCGGGATTCTCAACGACAACGAATGGGGCATCGCCAAGAACGTCGGCGCCATTTCAAATTACCTGAACAAGCTGATTACCAATCCCTCCTATAACAAGCTGGCCAAGGACTTTGAACGATTCGTCCGGCGTTTTCCCAAGGGCGATCTGGCGCTCAAACTCGCCCACAAAGCGGAGGAAGGGTTCAAGGGCGCGCTTACGGAGGTGGGTCTTCACCCCAGCCCAAGTGCGATGGAGGCGGATGGGCGCGGCGGTTATGGCAACAGCTTGATTTTTGAAGAGATGGGGTTGCGGTATTTCGGCCCGATCGATGGGCACAATCTTCCGCTGCTGATCAGCACGCTGGAGTTTGCCAGGACGTGTGACCGCCCGATTGTGGTGCATGTGCTGACCAAGAAGGGCAAGGGCTATGATGCTGCGCTCAAGAACCCTGAAAAGTTCCACGGTCTGGGGCCTTACGATGTCACCACGGGAGCGACTCTGCCCGCCAAGCCCGGAACCCCGCCTAATTGGCAGGATGTGTTCGGCCAGACCATGGTCAAGCTCTGCCAAAAAGACAATTCCGTCGTTGGCATCACCGCTGCGATGCCCAGCGGGACGAGCTTGAAGCTATTGGAGAAAGCGATGCCGAGTCGTTATTATGATGTGGGCATTGCGGAGGAGCACGCCGTCCTGTTCGCCTGCGGCATGGCCACGATGGGCTTCCACCCGGTCTGCGCCATTTACTCGACCTTCCTCCAGCGGGCTTATGATTGCATCGTGCATGACGCCGCGCTCCAGGATTTGCCGGTGATTTTCTGCATGGACCGGGCGGGGCTGTCCGCGCAGGACGGCCCGACGCATCACGGTTTATTCGACATTTCATTCGTCCGCTCGGTGCCGAACTGCATCGCGATGGCGCCGAAGGACGAAGACGAGTTGGTCGATATGATGTTTACCGCCACGCACGAGCGGCATCCGACTTTTATTCGCTATCCCCGCGGTCCGGCCGAAGGTGTGCCAATCAAGGAACAACCCCGGGTACTCGAAATCGGCAAAGCCGAGGTTATCCAAAGCTTCTCGAACAATGGTGGTCGCAAAGTGGCGCTTTTCCCTTTGGGCAACATGATGGGGCTTGGGCGCAAAGCAGCGGCACAATTGGCCGCCGACGGCTGCGACGTCGCCATCATCAATCCGCGTTTCATCAAGCCGCTGGATGCGGGAGCAACGGCGTTTTTTGGGCGGGCCGCCGAAGTGCTCGTGACGATGGAAGACCACGTGCTGATGGGCGGCTATGGGAGCGCGGTGATCGAGTTATTCAGCGAGAAGCGAATCACGACCCCGGTAATCCAGGTCGGCTGGCCGGACCAATTCATCGAACACGCCACCAGCCCCGAGGACTTACGGGAAAAATACGGCCTGACGGCCGAGAACACAGTGGCCCGGGTAAGAGCCGAATTGGCGCACACATCAACCGCATCGAAACTCATTGAGATGGCTTAACCGAGCGTGTGCTGCCACGACTGTTGCGTCCAGGTGCCGACGGGAAGCGGCTTAATTTTCTTGCTTTCCGGCCCCTTCCATTTACTCCTATACATGTAACTAATCAATCTAACTAACGACCATGCCTTACAAAGACATAACCCCGCCCCCCGGCGGAAAGATCTCGATCAAAAGCGGAAAACTGAACGTCCCCGATAACCCTGTTCTTCCCTTCATCCGTGGGGATGGCACGGGGCCGGACATCTGGGCTGCCAGCCAGCGGGTGTTTGACGCGGCCGTGCAGAAGGCCTACGGAGGCAAGCGCAACATTGCGTGGTTTGAAGTCTATGCTGGAGAAACCTCGAAGAACAAGTTCGATAACTGGCTGCCGGATGACACAATCGAGGCTTTCAAGGAATTCATGGTGGGCATTAAAGGGCCGCTGACGACACCGGTAGGAGGGGGCATCCGCTCGCTCAACGTCGCTCTGCGGCAAATGCTCGACCTCTACGTGTGCTTGCGCCCGGTGCAGTATTTTAAGGGAGTCCCTTCACCCGTGAAACGCCCGGAGAAAGTGGACATGATCATTTTCCGCGAGAATACCGAGGACATTTATGCCGGCATTGATTATCAAGCCGGCAGTCCCGAGGTGAAGAAGATTCTGGAATTCCTGCAGCGCGAACTGCCTGCGGCCCTCAAGAAGATTCGCTTTGGCGCCCAGGCTGCAGATCAAATTGGCATCGGGATAAAGTCTGTCAGCAAGCCGGGAACCGACCGCCTGGTTCGTGCGGCAATCGACTATGCGGTGCGCCAGGGGCGCAAGAGCGTGACGCTGGTCCACAAGGGCAACATCATGAAATATACCGAAGGCGCGTTTCGCGACTGGGGCTATGAATTGGCAAAGCGCGAGTTCGGAGCGGTGGAAATTGATGGCGGCCCGTGGTGCAAGCTGCCGCAGGGAATCGTCATCAAAGACGCGATTGCGGACATCACCCTCCAGCAAGTGCTTACACGCCCGGAAGACTTTGACGTCATCGCCACGCTAAACCTGAATGGCGATTACCTGAGCGACGCGCTGGCCGCGCAGGTCGGCGGCATCGGGATCGCGCCGGGCGGCAACATCAACTACATCTCTGGGCACGCCATCTTCGAGGCGACGCATGGCACCGCGCCCAAATACGCGAACCAGGACAGAGTGAATCCGGGCAGCGTGGTGTTGAGCGGCGAAATGATGTTCCGTTACCTGGGCTGGGACGAAGTGGCCGATTTGATCATCAAAGGACTCAACGGAGCAATCCTATCAAAGCGTGTCACCTACGACTTCGCCCGCCAGATGGAAGGCGCCACGGAAATCAAGTGCTCGGAGTTTGGCGACAATATTATCGGGCACATGTAGGCACTGATCGGGTTGGGTGCCAGGGGTTTGCGCCGGGCACCCAACCATGCTGCCGCCAGTTCCGTCCACAGTTCATCGGGAACAGTGATCAATCTGATGCAGGTGTCCGCGTGACATGCTGGCAGAAAAGAATAGCGCATTCCCCGCAACCAGCTACGCTGCAAAGTTTATGACCTCCAATGAACTGTTTTTCGACCTGGTGACGTTTTGGGTTACAATCGACCCTGTCGGCACCATTCCGTTATATCTGTCCGTGACCAAGGATCTATCCTCCGCTGAGCGCCGAAAGGCGGCGATCCGGGCTTCGGTCATTGCATTCGGTATTCTCGCCGGGTTTCTGTACCTGGGACAGTATCTGTTGGAGGAGATGCGGATCGAGCTGCTTTCATTTCAGATCGCCGGCGGGATTGTGCTGTTTTTGTTCGCCTTGACCATGATCTTTTCCCGGGAATCAGCCCCAGCCGATGCAGCCGAGGAGGGACGGGACGTGGCGGTTTTTCCGCTGGCAATGCCGACCATCGCGACGCCCGGAGCCTTGCTGGCGGCGGTGGTGCTCACGAACAACAACACTCACAACCTTCTCGATCAAACACTGGCTTGTGGGGTAATGCTGCTGGTGCTGGTCGCTAATATGTTCTTGATGTTGTTGGGGGACCGGATTGTCGCACTGATGGGGCGGGCGGGGCTGAATATTCTCAGCCGGGTGATGGGAATGATCCTGTCGGCAGTGGCAGTGCAGATGGTGTACAGCGCTATCAAAGGGCATCTGGGTCCGGGATAATCTGTGTTTTACACTCGCCGGGTCAACTCCACTCCCAGCCTGAGTAATTTCTGCGCGTCAGCGTCAGTGCCGGCCTCGGCATAGATCCGCAGAATCGGTTCGGTGCCGGAGCCGCGCAGCATCAACCATGAGCCATCTTGCCCGATGAACTTCACACCGTCGTAGGCCTTCATGTCCGCCAGGGGCGAGCGCAGCAACTTGCCCGGCGGATTCTTTTGCAGGAAGTCCATTAATGCGCCGCGCTTTTCGAGCGGAAACCGGGTATCGATGCGGCCATAGCGATGCGGCCCGAATTCTTTCACCAGGTTTGCAAGGATTCGGTTGATTGAAATCCGCTCGGTTGCGAGCATTTCGAGCAGCAGCAGGCCTGCCGCGATGCCGTCGCGCTCTGGAATGTGGCCGGGAAAGCCAATTCCGCCGCTCTCTTCCGCCCCGAGCAACACGCCGCCCTTGATCATTTCCGCAGCGATGTATTTGAAACCGACGCCCGTCTCGGTCAATTCCAGCCCATAAGCCGCGCACATCTTATCCACCATCGAGGTTGTGGTCAGCGCCTTGACGACACGTCCCCTGCCCTTCCGATTGACGACGAAATGATGCAGCAGCAGGCAAATCAGTTGGTGCGTGGTCAAGTAATTGCCGTGTCCATCCATGCCGCCGACGCGGTCGGCGTCGCCATCCGTGACCAGGCAAATATCGTGCGGATGCTTCTTGAGGAAGGCGGAACTGCGCGCGTAATTCACTTCAATCGGCTCGGGGTTAATACCGCCGAACAGCGGGTCATGCTGGCCGTTCAAAGTCGTCACCTGGCAGGTGGTACCGGCCAGCAATTCCTCGAAGCAGCCCGCGCCGACACCAAACAAGGCTTCATGCGCGAACCGGAGTTTGGAGTTTGCGATGAGCTTGAAGTCCACGAGCCGTTTCAAAGCCGCGTAATGCGCGGGCCGGACATCCTTGATTCTGATCCGCTTTTCTTTCAGAGCGTCTGCCAGGTTTTTTGTTCGGACAGGGTTCCGGTCCAGGAAACTCTCCACCGCCTGGCATGTGGCTGATTCTGCGGACGCGCCGTAATGCGACTTGAGTTTGAAGCCGTTGAAGGCGGGCGGGTTGTGACTTGCGGTAATCATTATACCCCCAACCGCGCGCTGGGCTTTGACGGCAAAAGATACCGACGGTGTCGGCGTGGGCACGGGCGTCAGCACGACCTGGAAGTCGTTGCCGGCGAAGACCTCAGCGGCGCGCTGGCCAAACTTGTCCGACAGGAACCGCCGGTCGTAACCAATAATAACCTTCTTCTCGGTGCCCGCTACCGGATTGGCGCTCCAATAGTCGGCCGTGGCCTGAGAGACCCGCTCGACATTTGCGAAAGTAAAGTCCTCGGCGATAACTGCCCGCCAGCCGTCCGTCCCGAATTTGATGTTCATAGCTGTTAAGAGATTTGAGGGGCGAGCGTCGCGGATGGAGAATCGCCGTGCGCCGGGCGCGCCGCTTCGATGATCTTGCGCATTTTCCTCACCGCCGCGCCGAAGTTACGTTGGCGAAAGAGCGTGGTGCCGCTAATAAAGGCATCAGCGCCGGCTCGCGCACATTCCCCGGCGGTCTGGAAGTCGATGCCGCCGTCCACGCCGATGTGGTAGCTGAGACGCCTTTCGCGGCGCCAGACGAATGCCTGCTGAATTTTGGGCAGCATTTCGTGAATGAAAGACTGTCCGCCAAACCCGGGATTCACTGTCATGATCAGCAGTGAGTCAATCTGCTCGAGAAAGGGCTGGGCCATTGCAATCGAGGTGGGGGGATTGATCGCCAGGCCGACCTTCTTGCCGAGGGATTTGATTTTCCAAAGCAGCGGCGTGACAGCGTCGCCGAGTTCGACGTGGATGTCGATTTGGCTGGCGCCTGCCTGGGCGAATGGCTCCAACAAAATCTCAGGCTTGGAGCACATCAGGTGGACGTCAAAAAACAGCCGCGTCAGCGGACGCAGCGTGCGCACCACGGCCGGTCCGAATGAGATATTCGGCACGAAATGCCCGTCCATGATGTCCAGATGCAGCCAGTCAGCTCTGGCGGTATTCACCCGCTCAGTTTCTCTGGCGAGCCGGCCGAAATTTGCGGCCAGCAACGAAGGCGCAACGATCATGCGCACAAGCTAAGGACCGGAAAACGAAATGTCGAATCTGGAATTGCGAGGGCAGTATCCCGGATGGAAAACCAGAAAGCCGCGAACCTTTAAGCGGTTGCCGGTGCGGGCGTGCCGAGTCCGGGCAACTGCGGCGGGGCCGGTTTGGTGGGTGTTTCCGGGAGCGGTGTGCCCGCCGGCGCGCCGCGCGGCGGATCGACATGTGGCATTGGTGGCGGTGCCGTGAACTTGCCGGTCTGGACGATTTCCGCGACTTGCTGACCATCAAGGGTCTCGTATTCGAGGAGCGATTTGGCAATCAGTTCCAGCTTGCTAAGATTGGTCGTCAGGATGTCCTTCGCGGTCTTGTAAGCGTTGTCGATGATGCGTTTGACTTCGCCGTCGATCTCCTGCGCGGTGCCTTCGCTATAGACTTTGGCGCGTGACACCTCCCGGCCAAGAAAGACATATTCATCGTCGTCCCCGTATTGCACCATGCCCAGGCGGTCGCTCATGCCCCATTGCGTCACCATCGCCCGAGCCATATTGGTCGCCTGCTGAATATCGCCTGCCGCACCGCTTGAAATATCGCCGGAGATGATTTCCTCGGCGATGCGCCCGCCCATCATGACAGCGATCACGTCCAGCATTTCCTTGCGGCGGCGGTTCAAGATATCCGTCTTGGGGAGCGACATCGTGGAACCGAGCGACTGGCCGCGCGGGATGATGGTGACTTTGTGCAACGGATGTGTGTGTTCGAGGACGACGTTGAGCAGCGCATGACCGGCTTCGTGCCAGGCAGTGAACTTCTTCTCCTCATCCGTCAT
>JBAXTC010000161.1:0-12294 GCA_037130375.1 Verrucomicrobiota bacterium
CGCGGCAGGTAGGCCCCGCACGATTCGCGCAACACCAATCGGGGCGCGAGGGCAACGCTGCGAACCGGCAGCGTCGGCTCAGCGATACGATCCAGCATCAGGCGCAGGGCTATGACGGCGATGTCGCGACAGGGCTGGTGGACGGTGGTCAGCGGCGGGGAAAGCAACGTCGCATACTTCACGTCATCGAAACCGACCACTCGAACATCGTGCGGAACTCTCAACCCGGCGGCTTCAAAAGAGCGCAGGAGCCGCGCAGCCGTGTAGTCATTGTGGCAGATGAAGGCGTCGGCCTGTCTGGCGGCGATCAGCGAGCGGGCGAATTTAGGGTCAGCCGGATCCCCCACACACAGCCAGCCCGGATTCATCTCCAAACGATGGCGCACGAGAGCTTCCCGCACGCCCGCGATGCGAGCCTCGACCGTGGGCGCCGACATCGGGCGGACCACGAAACGGATATTACGGCAGCCGAGTTTGATCAGGTGTTCTGCCAATAAGTAACCGCCAGCGACATTATCGACGCCAACCAGGTCGAAGTGGCTGCGTTGGGGAAAAGACTGAAGATCGCGGTCCACCAGGACGACCGGCGTACCCGCTTTGTGCAGCAGTTCCGCCAAACGACGGTTGGCCGACTCCTGCTCCGAAACCAGTTCGTAAGGCGCGAAGAAGACGCCGCTGACCTTGCGTTCGATAAAGTTTCGGCACAGTTCTTCGGCATGCTTCAGGCTGGCGTCGGTATCCTGACCCGGATGAATCGAGCGGCCCCAAAGCAAGCTGTAATCGTGTGCACGCACCAGGCTGGCCAGTTCTCCGCAAATGAGCTCAAGTATCTCAGTGCTCCCCAAGCCGGGAATCAGCAAGGCGAGCTGCCGCGTGGACGCCATCGCCGCAGCCGGCGTATTGGCACGCACGTAGGTGCCGGAGCCGGCCCGGCGGTCGATGAGGCCTTCGTTAGCCAAGTCGAGCAACGCGCGGGCGACAGTGGGTCGCGATACGCCATACTTCTTCACCAACTGTGGCTCGCTCGGCAGTCGAGCCCCGGCGGCATAACGGCCGGAGGCAATTTCGGCGCGCAACTGCCAGGAAATCTCCCGGTGTTTGGGTTGTTTGGTCATAGTGACAGCTTGAGAAGTTGTCATAGCAGGATTCGGCGTTCAAGCCAAGTCCACACTTCCCAAACCTCACGGAATTTCTCTTACTTTGATGACATGACAATCGGCATAGCAACGGCACACGAGCCCGGTGGCGGGGTCCGCCTGGCCTTTTCCGATGCAAGCCTGCTGATCGGCCAGTCGAGTTTCACCAATCGGATCGCTGATTTCGGATTCGAGTTTCTGGCGTTCGAGAATCGCAAGCTGGGCGATGGCGAGGTCTTCCGTGCCCAGACCGGCGGACGGGAGCTGGGGATCGTCCTGCTCGGCGGCGTTTGTTCCGTGAGTTCGTCAGCCGGGACGTTTCGTTCGTTTGGCAAACGGCAGGATGTTTTTGCCGGGCTGCCGCACACCTTATACCTGCCGGTTGCGACGGAGTTCGAGCTCACCGCCGAGACGGCTTGCGACATCGCCTTTTGTTACTGCCGCGCCGAGGAGCGGCATCCGGCCAAACTCGTGCCGCCAGGGGAGGTCACTGTGGAGATTCGTGGGGGCGGCAATGCCACCCGCCAGATCAACCACATCATCCGGCCAAGCTTTGCGGCGCATCGGCTGCTGATTTGCGAGGTGTTTACGCCTGGCGGAAGTTGGTCGAGCTACCCACCTCACAAGCACGATGTCCACAACCCACCGGGCGAGGTGGACCTCGAGGAGATTTATTACTACCGGATTGATCGTCCCGAGGGCTACGCCATCCAGCGAGTGTACACGGGCGACCGCCGCCTGGACGCGACGCTCACGGTGCGCGACGGCGAACTGGTGCTCATCCCGGAGGGCTACCATCCCGTCGTCGCGGCCCCAGGTTACAACGTTTACTACCTGAATGTGCTGGCCGGCAGCGCCCGTTCGATGGCGGCTTCGGATGACCCGGCATACGCCTGGGTGCGGCAAACATGGACGAGCCAGGACCCGCGCGTGCCGCTGGTCAAGTGAAGCTGTTTTTTTATGAGCCAAACAACTCTAAGCCCTTTGCAGCAGACGGCGGCCATAGGCGGGAATGATTATTGGAACGACTCCTGTTCGGTGGAGGAACTCCGTTACGCGGTGGCCAACGGGGCCGTCGGCGCGACCACCAACCCCACCATCGTGCTGGGCGTGCTGAAGAAGGAACTCGCGGTTTGGCGGGCTCCGCTGCAGCAGATCATCGACGGGAATCCGACCTGGACAGAGATTGAAGTTGCGTGGCGGCTGATCGAGGAAATGGCCTTGAAAGGCGCCGAGGTATTGCGGCCGATCTTCGATCGGACGCAGGGTCGGAAGGGGCGCATCTCGGTGCAGACCAACCCGACGTTTTACCGGAATGCGGACGCCATTGTCGCACAGGCGATGCACTTCCACGCAATGGCCCCGAATATTCAGGTAAAGATCCCGGTCACGCGCGAGGGGATCGCTGCGATCGAGGAGGTCACCAGTCGGGGCGTGAACGTGAACGCCACGGTCAGCTTCACGCTGCCGCAGTCAATCGCGGTGGCCGAGGCGGTGGAGCGCGGGTTGAAGCGCCGGGCGGCAGCGGGTCACGACACCGACGGCATGACGCCGGTTTGCACGATCATGATCGGGCGGCTGGACGACTGGCTCAAGGTGGTGGCCAGGAACGAGAGCATCGTGCTGACACCCGGGCATCTCGACTGGGCGGGCATTGCGGTGATGAAGAAGACCTACGGCATCTTTCAGCAGCGCGGTTACCGGGCGCGGCTGCTGGCGGCGGCCTATCGTCATCATCTGCACTGGTCGGAGTTGATCGGCGGAGATCTCGTGCAGGCGATTCCTTACGAGTGGCAGGTTCTCTTCAATAACTCGGACATCGAGGTCAGAAAACGGATGCAGGATCCGGTGGATCCGGCAATCGTGGAGGAAGTTTATCGCAAGTTCGCTGATTTTCGGCGGGCCTACGACGAAGATGGAATGGCGGTGGAGGAGTTTGAGCGGTTTGGCGCGACGTTACGGACACTGCGGGCGTTTATCGGGTCGTACATGGAGCTGGTGGCCTGCGTTCGCGACTTCATGTTGCCCGACCCGGACAAGAAATGAGGGAGCCAAGGATATGGTGAGACAGTCCAACCAACCCCGAATCGAAAGAGCACTACGATGACAACACAACGAATGACGGTTGCCCAGGCCATCGTCACTTTCCTCAAGAACCAATACGTCGAGCGCGACGGTCGGCAGCACGCCTTTTTCTCTGGTATCCTCGGCATCTTTGGTCACGGCAACGTGGCGGGCATTGGGCAAGCCCTGCTGGAAAATCCGGACCTGCCCTACACGCTGGTGCGGAACGAGCAGGCTGCCGTCCACATGGCCGCCGGATATGCCAAAGCGAATAATCGTCTGAAGACTTTTGTCTGCACCTCCTCGATCGGCCCCGGCGCCACCAACATGGTGACGGGGGCCGCCCTGGCGACCATCAACCGACTCCCGGTGCTGCTGCTTCCCGGCGACATCTTCGCGCGCCGCAACGTGGCGCCCGTCCTGCAACAACTCGAATCCCCCTCGACGCAGGACATCAGCGTGAACGACTGCTTCAAGCCCGTCTCGCGCTACTGGGACCGCATTTATCGGCCCGAGCAGATCATCACCTCGCTGCCCGAGGTGATGCGCGTCCTGACGTCGCCTTCCGACTGCGGCGCGGTCACCCTGGCGCTGCCGCAGGATGTGCAGACCGAAGCCTACGCCTTTCCGGCGGAGCTTTTCCAGAAACGTGTCTGGCTGATCCGCCGCCCGGCACCCGACACCGTCTCCCTTGACCGCGCCGCCAAGGCCATTGCGGGCAGCCGCAAGCCGCTGATCGTCGCGGGCGGGGGCGTTTTGTACAGCGAAGCATCCGGGGCGCTGGCGAGCTTTGCTTCACATTCGGGCATCCCTGTGGCCGAAACCCAGGCGGGCAAAGGCTCTCTGGCCTACGACCACTCACAAAGCGTGGGTGCCATCGGCGCGACGGGCAACCTGGCTGCCAACCGCCTGGCGCACGAGGCCGACCTCGTCATCGGCATCGGCACCCGCTATTCCGATTTCACATCAGCATCGATGACCGCCTTCCAGAATCCCGAGGTGCGGTTCGTCAATATCAACACGGCGGAGTTCGACGCCTACAAGGTCTCGGCGATTCCCGTGGTGGCCGATGCGCGCGTCGCGCTCGAAGCGCTGGCGCCCGCGCTCCGCGACTACAAGGTTGGGGTCGAGTACGCGGCTCAGATTGCCGCGTTGAAGCAAGCTTGGGAAGCGGAAGTGGACCGGCTATTCCATCTCAACACCCAGCCGAAGCCTGCGCAGAGCGAAGTGATTGGCGCGATGTGGGAAGCTTCCGGCCCGCGGGACGTGCTGCTTTCGGCGGCTGGCAGCCACCCGGGCGACCTGCACAAGCTTTGGCGCACGCGCACCCCCAACGGCTATCACTTGGAGTATGGCTACTCGACAATGGGCTACGAAATCCCGGGCGCACTGGGCGCCAAGCTTGCCGATCCCAGCCGCGAGGTTTACGTCTTTCTGGGTGACGGAACCTACCTGATGATGCCGTCGGAGATTGTCACCGCGGTGCAGGAGCATATCAAGCTGATCGTGGTGCTGGTGGACAACAAGGGCTTCGCGAGCATTGGCGGGCTTAGCCGGTCGCTGGGCATGGGCGGGTTCGGGACGAGCTACCGGGAGCGGTCTGGTGCGTCAGGCCAGTTGGATGGCAAGGTGCTCGAAGTCGATTACGCCGCTAGTGTGCGCAGCCTCGGGGCGCACGCCATCAAGGCCAACTCGCTCCAAGAGTTCAAGGCCGCGCTGGAGGAGGCGAAGAAAATGGACCGCATCACGGTGGTGGTGGTGGAAACCCAGCCCGGGGTGGGTGTGCCCGGTTACGAATCCTGGTGGGATGTCGCCGTGGCCGAGGTGTCCAAAAGCGAGCACGTGCGGCAGGCGCGCGCGCAGCACGTCGAAGCGCGCAAGAAGGAACGCCACCATCTGGCCACCCCGAAGGAGACCTGACTCATGGCTGAACGCTTATTGAACTTCATCAACGGAAACTGGCAGCCCTCCGATGCCGGCGAGGTGCTGAAGGTTCTGAATCCGGCCTCGGCAGCGGTGCTGGCCGAGGTGCCGCTCTCGCCCGCAATCGAGGTTGATCGGGCGGTGGAAGCGGCGCTCAAGGCATTCGATGGTTGGCGGCGCACGCCAGCCGGGGAGCGCATTCAGCCGTTGTTTAGATTGAAGACGCTGCTCGAAGAAAACCTTGACCGGTTGGCCCGCACCATCACTGACGAATGCGGCAAGACCTATTCCGAGGCAACCGGCGAGCTGCGCCGCGCCATCGAAAATGTCGAGGTGGCCTGCGGCATCCCGGCTTTGATGCAGGGCCGCAACAACGAAGACATCGCCCCCGGCATCGATGAGCATCTGTTTCGCCAGCCGCTCGGAGTGGTGGCCGCTGTCACCCCTTTCAACTTTCCGGCCATGATTCCGTTCTGGTTCCTGCCTTATGCGGTGGCCACCGGGAACTGCTTCATCCTGAAACCGTCCGAGCGTGTGCCGATGACCTCGGCGCGGATTTTCGAGCTGCTCTTGTCGGTCGGCTTTCCGGCGGGCGTGGTGCAGTTGGTTCACGGCGGACGCGAGACGGTCAACGCCATCCTCGATCATCCCGGCATTCGCGCCATCAGCTTTGTCGGCTCCACCACCACGGCGCGCCATATCTATAGCCGCGCGTCCGCCGCCGGCAAACGCGCCCAGTGCCAGGGCGGGGCAAAGAATCCCGTCGTCATCATGCCCGACGCCGACATGGCGATGACCACACGCATCCTGGCGGACTCCGCTTTTGGATGTGCGGGCCAACGCTGCCTCGCCGCCTCGGTTGCCATTACGGTCGGCGACGCGCGCAAACCGTTGACCGAACAGATAGTCTCGGCAGCTCGCAGCCGCAAGGTGGGCTACGGCCTCGATGGCGGCATCGAGATGGGGCCGGTGATCTCGGCCGAAAGCAAGAGCCGCATTGAAATGCTCATCGCCAGGGGCGAACAGGAGGGCGCGTCGGTACTGGTGGACGGGCGGGCGCAAACGGTGCCTGGTTACCCGGACGGCTACTTCGTCTTTCCAACCGTCCTGGATGGTGTGCCGCCGCAAGGCGAGATCGCCCGCACTGAAATCTTCGGCCCCGTCCTGAGCCTGATGCACGCCGCGACCATGGACGACGCGATCGCACTGGTCAACGAGCGCAGCTACGGCAACATGGCCTGCCTGTTCACCAGCGATGGCGCCAATGCCCGCCGTTTCCGCTATGAGGTGAACGCCGGAAACGTCGGCATCAACGTGGGCGTTGCGGCGCCGATCGCCTATTTCCCTTTCAGCGGCTGGGGAGAGAGCTTTTTTGGCGACTTGCACGCGCAAGCCGAGCACGGGGTGGAGTTTTACACGCAGACTAAAGTGGTGGTTGAACGCTGGCCGCGCGACTGGAGTCGCCGTTTCTAAACTTTCAGGAGAATGAGATATGGTTAAGTTTCTGGTTGGAAATGCCCCTTGTTCCTGGGGCACACTCGAATTTGAAGGGACTGGTGGGGAGCAAATCGGCTACGGGCGCATGCTCGATGAACTTGCCGAAACCGGCTATACGGGCACCGAGCTCGGCGATTGGGGCTACATGCCCACCGATCCACCGGTGTTGCGCGGCGAGCTGTCCAGGCGCGGCCTGGTTATGCTCGGTGCCTTTGTCCCGGTCGCCCTCAAAGAGCCCTCTGCTCTCGCTGATGGCATCGCGCGCGCCGTCAAGGTCGCTCACCTGCTGGCCGCCGTCGCCACCCAGCCTGCGCCTTATTTGGTGCTGGCCGATGAAAATGGCACGGTCCCCAACCGAACCCAGCGCGCGGGCCGAATCACGGAAGCAGACGGCCTGAGCTTCACCCAGTGGCGGCAGTTCGCCTCGGGCGCGGAAGCCGTGGCTCGCGCGGTGCTGGCCGAGACTGGTTTGAAGACGGTCTTCCACCACCATTGCGCCGGCTACGTCGAAACGTATGGTGAGATCGCCAGGCTGCTCGAACTCACCGACCCTAAAATCCTCGGCCTGGTGTTCGACACCGGCCACTATACCTATGGGTCGGGCGGTGCCGACGCCGTCATAGCGATGGATCGGTTTCGTGAACGCATCTGGTATATCCACCTTAAAGACTGCCACTCGCGAGTCGCCGCTCAGGCGCGAGCCGAAGGGTGGGATTACTTCCAGGCGCTGCGCCACGGCATCTTCTGCGAGCTGGGCAAGGGTTCAGTCAGTTTTCGGATCGTGCTGCGCCGTCTCGCTGAGTGGGACTACAAGGGCTATGTGCTGGTTGAGCAAGACGTGCTGCCCGGCATGGGCTCGCCCAAAGAGAGCGCGCGCCGCAACCGCGAATATCTCGCTTCGATTGAACACAACTTTGCCGATCCAAACTGAAGGAGCTTACATGAGCACGAACCAACTGAATGTCGGAATCATCGGGGCCGGACGCATCGGCAAAGTCCACGCTGAAAACCTCGCCTTTCGCGTCCCGGAGGCCCGGGCCTTGTCCATTACCGATTTGAACCGGGAGGCCGCAGAGCGGGTCGCCTCCCGCTGCGGCATCCCCGCGGTGGCCGGGTCGGCAGATCAAATCCTGGCCGATCCCGCCATCCGGGCCGTGCTCATCTGCTCGTCCACGGACACGCACGCCGACCTGATCGTCCGCGCCGCCCAGGCGGGCAAGCACATCTTCTGCGAGAAACCGATCGCCCACAGCCTGGCCCGGATTGACGCCGCGCTGGCTGCCGTCCAGCAGGCCGGCGTCAAGCTCCAGATCGGCTTTAACCGCCGGTTCGATCCGAATTTCGCCCGCGTCCGCGCTGCGGTGGCCGGCGGCGAGATCGGCGCTCCACGCCTGCTGCACATTATCAGCCGCGACCCCGCGCCCCCTCCGGTTTCGTATGTGAAGGTCTCCGGCGGCATCTTCCTCGACATGACCATCCACGACTTCGATATGGCCCGATTCCTGATCGGTGACGAGGTCGAGGAGGTCTATACTGCGGCGGGCGTGATGGTTGATCCGGCCATCGGCGAAGCGGGCGACCTGGACACAGCCCTCATCGTGTTGCGGTTTCGCAACGGAGTGATTGGCACGATTGATAACTGCCGTCAGGCCGCCTATGGCTATGATCAGCGTGCCGAGATTCTCGGGTCCGCCGGCAGCATCGCCACCGGCAATTGCTATCCCAACCAGGCCACCATCAGCACGGGCCAGTGCGTCCGCCGGGATTTGCCGCTCAACTTCTTCATGGACCGTTACACCGAGAGTTTCTCAAACGAGGTCCGCTCGTTTGTGCAATCCGTCGTCGAGAACAAACCCACGGCGGTGAGCGGCCTCGACGGCCGCATACCCGTGGTCATGGGGTTGGCCGCGCGGAAGTCGTTCGACGAGCGACGCCCGGTCAAACTCAGCGAAATCCAGTAGCGTTTGGAGCAGATATGGACCGCTCCATCCTGAAGGCCATCTTCACGGACGGGCATTTTTGGGTGCCCTTCGTTGTGCTGCTGGTTGGCCTCGCGCTCTTGCTCGCACTCAGGTGATGCCATGAAGACCGACGGCGCTGCAACCACTCTGCCTGCCGTTGCTCAGGGTAGGTCGCC
This sequence comes from Verrucomicrobiota bacterium, assembly GCA_037130375.1. GTDB lineage: Bacteria > Verrucomicrobiota > Verrucomicrobiia > Limisphaerales > UBA8199 > JAPLUA01. The sequence continues at coordinate 8,758 of JBAXTC010000161.1, forward strand.
CCGTTCCCTCCACCGGTTGGGCGTGATGTGTGGCCTCGCCGCCGGCGCCTGGCTCGGCGCAGCGGAAGCTCCAACCAAGCTTGTGACGGTCGGTTTCTCGCCTTTCATTATTTCGCTTGGCATGGTCGCCGGGGTCTTTGTTGCCCGCTGGACCGTGCCGGTGGCCCTCAAAGGGACAACCTTCGTCATGGCGGACCTCAAGGAGAAGCCGCACTTGATCGCCTGGGGTCTCCTGGCCGGCATGCTTTGGGCCGTGGCCAATACGCTGACGGTCTTCGCCATTCGCGATGTCGGCCTGTCGATCGCCTTTCCCCTCTGGAACATCAACAGCCTGGTCGGACTCTTTTGGGGCTGGCTGCTGTTCAACGAACTCCGCGGTTCAGCCACCCGGGACTGGCTGAAGGTGCTGGGTGGCGCTGCCGCGATTGTGGCCGGCGCGTGCCTGGTCGCTTACGCGACTCAGCAACATTCGGCCAACGGCCCGAGGAATGCCTCTCTTGGAATTCTTGCCGCCCTCGGCGCCGGCCTTCTCTGGGGAACAATGTACATCCCTTACCGCAAGGCCTACATCAGTGGGCTTAACCCGCTCTCCTTCGTAACCGTCTTCACCTTCGGCGAACTCGGAACCGTGATCGCCCTAGGTGCCGCGTTTCATGGTGGGCTGGGCAATTTCTGGGTTGAAGTGGCGCGCGCGCGGCCTGTCATGTTCTGGCTGTTCCTGGGCGGATTCTGCTGGGTGCTGGGCGACCTGTTCCAGCAGTACGCCGCCAAATACATCGGCATCAGTCGCGGCATTCCGTTGTCGAACACCAACCAGCTTTGGGGCCTGGCCTGGGGCGCTCTGGTCTTCGGAGAGTTGGCCGGCCTCGGCGTGGACGCCCGGGTGCTGGTGATCTCGGGCTCCGTTATCATGATCGCCGGGGCCATCTCGATCAGCTTTGCTGAAGCCCCCGCCTCGGAGCAGGCCTCCTGGAAACGGGCCATGCAACGCGAGTGCGTCCGCTACGGCCTGGATGAATCCGGCGTCGCCGCCGCGCTGCGAGGCGAGGAGGCATCCGCAAACAAACCGAAGCGCCATTGGTGGGAAGCCCTCGTGGTTCTGGCCGCCATTGGCATATTCATCTGGCTGGCTCTCGATGCTGTCCGGCAGGAGATGGCATTCAGCCTGCCCTGGATGACCGTCCTGGCGGTCGTTTCCATCGTCACCCTCGTCGTCTGCGGGACTGTGCTGTGGCGTCGCACCCGGTTCTCCTGAAATGAGCCTGCTCTCCTTCTTCAAGACCAGGCCAGATCGACCTGTGTTCTCGGAAGCTCCCACCGCCGTCCGCCGGGCCTACGAAACGAGGCGGTGGTCCGTATTCCTTTCCGTGCTGTTCGGCTACGGACTCTTTTACACCAGCCGAATGAACTTCTCGGTGGCCAAGAAGGCCATGCTCGAAGAAGGGGTCATGTCGGCCACACAAATGGGCCTGGTCGGCTCGGCCTTGTTGTTCGTCTATTCAGCGGGGAAGTTCACCAACGGGTTCCTGGCCGACCGCTGCAACATCGCTCGTTTTATGTCCACGGGTTTGCTGCTCTCCGGTGTGGCAAATCTGATGTTGGGATTCAACCCGCTCTTCACGGTCTTCCTCCTGCTTTGGGGCTTGAACGGCTGGTTCCAATCGGTAGGCTCCGCTCCCAGCGTGGTGGCTCTCTCGCAATGGTTTGGCAAGACCGAGCGCGGCACCCGTTACGGCATCTGGAGCGCCAGTCACAGCCTCGGCGAAGGTTTAACCTTCGTCGGAACCGCCGTGCTGGTCGCCAACTTCGGCTGGCGCTGGGGTTTCTGGGGCCCCGGTTTGGTCTGCCTTTTGGCGGGTTTGGTCCTGTATCACACGTTGGGTGACCGCCCACAAACCTACGGTCTCCCTCCGGTCCACGTCTATAAGAACGAACCGCCCGAAGCGCCCTCGCAGGCGCAGGCATCCGTCGGTCAACTGCAACTCGAGGTCATCCGGCATCCCGGCGTCTGGATTCTGGCCCTCGCCAGCGGCTGTCTTTATGTGGGACGTTACGGCATCGGCAACTGGGGACCGCTTTACCTCCAATCGGCCAAAGGCTATTCCACAGCCGCGGCCGGCTCCGTGATGGCGGCGTACCCGCTTGCCAACCTGCTCGGCTCGGTCAGCTCAGGTTGGGTGTCTGACTATCTCTTTGGATCCCGCCGCAACCTGCCAGCCTTGATCTATGGTCTGCTGGAGGTGGCGTCGTTGCTGGCTCTCTACTGGACCCCTCCCGGTCACCCGTTCCTCGACTCTGCCGCTCTGGCCGGGTTCGGCTTGGGGATGGGGGGGTTGTTGGTTTATTTTGGCGGCCTGATGGCCATCGACCTGGTTTCACGACGGGCCGCGGGGGCGGCGATGGGGCTGGTCGGCCTGTTCAGCTATTTGGTGGCAGGAATTCAGGACACCCTCAGTGGCTACCTGCTCGATGCGTCGAAGGTGGTGGTCAACGGGACAACCACGTATTCCTTTCGCCTGGTGTTTGCCGTTTGGATCTCCGCCTTGGCGCTCTCGACCATGCTGGGCGCCTCTTTGTGGTTCTTTGGCCGCTCACGGCCTCAGCATTGATATGAAAATCGTGTTTGTCGGACATGTTTGTGTGGATAAGAATGTTGTGCGCGGAGAAACCGAGACGCTCTACGGTGGCGGGGTTGTCCACGGCGCCGTCACCGCCCAGCGGCTCGGCGCCGAGGCTGCGGTGCTCACCAAATGCGCCGAGCCTGATCGCCCCAACTTCCACCTCATGAGCGACATCGGGGCACAGGTGATTTTCCTTCCCACCCCGACCAGCACCTCCATTCGCAATGTTTACCCGTCTGATAACCCTGATGACCGCGAGAGTTCCCTGATTTCGCGGGCGACGCCGTTCGGTGAAGCGGACCTAGATATGATCACCGGGCTTAACGCCGACGTGGTGCATGTGAATCCACTCTGGTTTGGCGAGTTCCCGCCCCCGCTGCTTGCCGCCTTGCGGCCTCGCGTCGCAATGCTCTGCGCCGATGCCCAGGGCTTCCTGCGCGTCGCCGGGCCGGACGGCCGCATGGCGCATCGGGATTTTGCCGGAAAACAGGAAGCACTAGCATTGTTGGACCTTTTCAAGGTGGACTCGAATGAGGCGTTTTTGCTGACCGGCGAGGAGCAGCCTCAAAAAGCCACCCGCGCGGTCCACGCGCTCGGACCGAGAATGGTCTTGCTCACCCATCGTGATGGCGTCTGCGTTTTTGATGGCAGCGCCTTCCACGAAAGCGCTTTCAGCGGATTCACTCTCGAAGGGCGGACGGGTCGAGGAGACACCTGCACGGCTTCCTTCCTGATTGCGCGCGGGCGCGGGATGGACCTCGCCAATGCCGCGGCGTTCGCCGCCGTGGTTACCTCCCGCAAAATGCAGTACCGCGGCCCCTTTCGCGGATGACGGACGGCTGATTTTCCCAATCCTGAAAGGATTAGATCACTCAGCCCGGGGTTGCTCGCGGAGAGCTGCCCCGGGTGGGCGATG
>JBAXTC010000162.1:0-12276 GCA_037130375.1 Verrucomicrobiota bacterium
CGCGCGAGCGCCTGCGGGTGCTGGAGGAAACCAGCGACGGCTTCCAAATCGCCGAGGCGGATCTGAAGCTGCGTGGGCCGGGTGAATTGCTAGGCCAGCAGCAAAGCGGCTTGCCCAGCTTCCGTTTCGGCGATTTAGCCGCCGACCTGCCCCTCATTCTGCTGGCCCGCCAACTCGCCGGACAATTCTCCGGGCAGTAAATTTGCAGCCACCAAAAGATTTTTCTTGTTCTTTTTGCGATTATGGTAAAAGTTACACACACTATGAAAAGGATATCTATTCTAGTAGTTCTGTTGGGTCTGGTTTTCGGTGCGGTGTTAACTGGCTGCGACAAGGGCGCAGACGCCTCGAAGCCCGCTGACGCCACCGCCACCAATGCCGCCCCGCCGGCACCAGCAGCGCCTGCTGCCAAGTAAGACATTTCTCCCCGTATAAGTGGGGAATGTCGCTTTCACGCCGGGCATGAGTTTGCCCGGCTCTTTTTGTTTCAGAACACCGAAGCTGGGGCGGACGCACTCCAAAACCTGGCGGAGGGTCGGACACGCATGATGGTCGCGAGAGCGTTTTGGAGTGCAGGTTCTTCCCCCTCCGTTCCCCCATTTGCTTTTGTTGGTTGATGGGTTTGGGATTGAACAGGAGGAAACGGAGATAACGGAGAGAGCGTCTTGGAGAGTTTCAGTAAGGCTCGGGCGCCGCAGCTTTCGCCGCGGACGCCCGAACCATTCATGCGCCGATTCACAGATTGTCTCGGCGCAACGGGCTTACAATGACAACCGATAGAACCTGACCTCGAGGTTCGGCTGCACGATGGCCGCGTTGACACTGCCTTGCGTCGTTACCAGCGCAGGATCATTCGTCCACGGCCCGAACAACGCCGGGGCCGACTGGAGAACACAACCGAGCGCTGGGGTGGGCCACGTGATCCGCGCCGTGCCGTCGGTCAGCCGCGTGATGCTCAGATTTCGCGGTGGAGTGACCGTGCCGGCGACGATGCGGATATTGTCCAGCAGCAGTGACCTGTCGCCTGCCGGCACATGCTGGAACGTCACGGCCTGGTCTGGGCCATCGGCCATGAAAGTCACATAGCGCCGGAGGTAGGGTTGGCCGGCGCCCACGCGGGAGATGTCCTCTTCAAACACCGGCAACGTGGCGCCCGGCGAGCCCACTTGGACGATGTAGTGCGTCACGAGATCTCCACCACAGCAACTGCGGCTGTTGACCGAATAAAGCAGGGAATACATCTGGCCGGAGGTGAAACCGGAAACCACCTGCGACGCGCTACCCGCGCCTTGCAGAAACAGAACCTGATCCTGGTCTGGGATGATGCCGTTGTCCGCAAACGGGCCTCCCGAGGTAGTGCCGTGGCCGCCGGTGGTGATGTCCCAACCGGACATCGGCGCCGTGTTGGGACCTTCGATGTAGAGACCCATCGCCCCGCTGGCTTCAAAGCTCGGGTTTTGCATGACGATGTCCTCGGCCTCACGACGAGTAATGTTAATGGCGTCCAACAGCAAGGTGGCGTCGCCTTTGAGATTGGAAGTGACGAACTCCAGCGTTCCCGTGGCGTTCGTGGGAATCAAGACGAAGTTTGTGGAATAGTATGCCGCCAAGCCGGCCTGCGAGAGCGGGATGATGGAAGCAATAGTGGCCACCGGCTTCCCGCCAAACTTGACGATCAGGTCGGCCGCAGGCCCGGCGGGATCGGGATTGTCGCCCAAGCTGTAGCGGAATTGCAGCCAGTACCTCGCACCGGGAGTCAGGCTGGTGATTTGCTGTGAGATGGATCCGATCCCTTGCACGAAGGCGACCTGCACCCGATCTGGAATCGGCCCGCTGTTCGCCGCAAACGGTTGGTCAATTTTGTTCACGCCCGCCGTGCCGGTGGAAGTCCACGCCAGAATGGGACCGATCCCAACGCCGCCCGGCGCCGCTTCGGTTTCGAAGCTCGGGTTGCGCACGAAAGACTCGACGACGTAGATGAGAACCCCGTTGGGGACCACGAGGCCGGCCGATTCTGTCACATTCACAGTGGCTGGACCCTTATGCACGCCGACGGCGTCCACGGTCTTCGTGGTCGCGCCGTTCTTGTCGTAGTGGAGTGTGACGGTGTCATTGGGGGCGGCTCCCGCGAGTCGGACGATATTGGTGCTGCTCGAGGCGAGGGTGATGTCCACCGCGCTGAGGGCCAACTTCTCGGCTGGCACCGTGACGGAGATAGTTACCGATTGGCCCGGCGCCAACTCCGCCTTCAGCGGACTCACCTGCATCGGTGGCAGCGCGCTGCCGGTCTGGCCCAAAAGCCGCACGTCGTCAATGAGCAGGGCATCCGTGCCCGCCTTGGTCTGCTCGAAGCTGAGCACCAGCACACTTGAATTCACGGTGAAGGTGGTGAGGTTGGTCCGGAACGGGTTGCTGCCGCCCACCGCAGCCACGTCGGTCTCAAACAAAACCGTTGCGCCGGATTTGACTTGCAGGTGAGGCGTGTTGCCACTGCGCGCATTGTAGGCAAACGAGAGTTGGTACTGCGTCCCCGCCACCAGATTCGCGATTGTTTGCGTCAGCGAACCGGCACCTTCAATGAAGGCCACCAAGTCCTGGTCTGGGACCGTGCCGTTGTCGGCATACGTGCCGCCAGCGGTGTCAACGCCGAAAACCCCCGTCCCTCCCCACCCTGCCATGTGGGTGGTAATCGGCCCGACGGAAGGAACACTGCCGCTGGCCTCGAAGCTGGGGTTCATGATCACGACATCGTTGGTGGTGCGCGGCACGATGGTCACCGCATCAAATAGCGCGGTGCGGTCGCCCTCATTGGTGACGTGGAAGGTCAGCGTCCCGCTATCCGCTTGGGGCTCGAACGGCACACTGCGGGAATGAAACGGCACGGTGATCGCATTCGTGCCTTCGGGAGCAGTCACCCGCTGGATGCCCGTTATGGTATCGATGTCCGTCCCGCCGAATCGGGTCGTGATGTTGAGCGTGCCGGTCAGGTTATCGCCACGGCTGTTGTAATAAAACTGGATCCAATAAAGCTGCCCAACCGTCAGACCGCTAATCTCTTGCGACAAGTCGCCGGCCTGCTGCTTGAAGGCAACCTGGTTGCCGTCCGGGGTGAGACCGTTATCATCAAACGGCCCGTTGCGGTCGATCGAGCGGTTGTTGACGCCGGTGCCACCCGTCCAACCGTCGATGGAACCATAGTGTGGATAGGTGGGGTTCCAATTGCTCTCGAAACTGGGGTTCAAGACGAATGCGGCGCGCACCGGGGTGACGCTGATCGCGAGGGTCGCAACCATTGCCACGCACAGTGAGCATTGTTTGAGTCGAATTATAGTCTTCATAACTGTATGTTTTTTATCGGTATGTTTCTTTGTCGTTAGTATTAACTGATGGCAATTGCTTTACGCTACGCGGGTCAGAGAGAATCGCTTTTAGCATATTATGCAATATGCCTTTATTTTTCGCCTTCCAGCGCAGGTTGCAAGCAATATTTCATTAATTTTGGGGTGGTTTAAAGCGCCCAAGCGCGTCTGGGAGAGGGGAACGAGAGGAGAACCACGGATGGCAGATCCTTCCGTGAAGCCACGTGTGCTCTGTCAGGCGGATACATTCCCGCGACCTTCACCGCGTTGGCGAAACCGGCCCGGGCCCATACACCGTCCATTCATTGAGCGGATGTGCGCCGCCACACTCGGGGCACCGGGCCACGGCAAACTGTGCGCCGCAATGCGGACAGCCGGCTTGGGTCGCAAACGTGTCGAATGGTTTGAGGCAATGGTCGCACCGCCATATAGGACCGAGGATCGGCGGCTGTTTGCAGTCCGGGCAGGCGAGCCCGGCCCGGCGTGGGAGCTTGGCAATGCGAGCCAGCATCCGGGCGTGCATCAACCCTTTCCAGCAATTCAACAAAATGAACACGCAGATGATGCCCAGCCATTTGTCCCCGGTGAACACCGCCAGAGCGATCAAGCCCGCGACACCCGCAAAACCAATGATGGTGGTTACGAGCAGGCTTCGCGCCCGCCCGAGAGCAAACCAGAGAAGGGACTCAAGAATCTGTCCGCCATCGAGCGGATAAATGGGCAGCAGATTAAAGATGAGCAAGGCGTAGTTGACGATGCAGATGGTCTGGAGAAAGGTGTAGGCATTGGGCATGGTCTCCGCCCACCCGAATGAGTAACCCGCCACCGCGACGATTGTAAGAACGGGAGCGAGCACCACGTTCACCAGCGGTCCGGCGGCGATGCTCCAGAGGGTGGCGCCAGGCCGGGGCGGCGGGGACACATAGGCCACCCCGCCCAGCGGCCAGAGAACGATTTGGTCCGCTTTTCCCCCCACCTGCCGGCAGGCCAGCGCATGGCCAAACTCATGCAGCAGCACGATTAGGAATAAAGCCAAGTACTCGAGGACCGGCCAAAGCAAAGAAGAATACCTCCCCGCGCGGCTGCTGATGCCGTAAACCGCGATGAGAAACCAGGACCAATGCAGATAGAGATCAATCCCTGCGAATCGGAACAGGCGGAGGGATCCTTGCCGTGTGGGCGTCATGTGCAAAAAGTACCACACCAACCACACCGGGAACAAGGCTCAATCTGCTCAATCTGCTTGTTTGTGAAAGGAGCTTGGCGTGATTTCATCGCGAACAAGAATTGACGTCAGCAGAATCCATCGCAACCATCTCGACCAATGAAATGCCAACAACTCATCGGTTCTTTCGTAATGCGCCATCACCGCAGCGCCGGCCTTGCTCTGCTGATCAGTTGCGCCATGCCGGCCTTCGCGCAAAGCCCGGCGGCTTCTCCCGGGGCTGCCGACCTGGCCAGGGAAGTGGCCGGCCGGGGCTGGATACTCTTTTCAACCAAGACCGAGCGTGGTGACTATGACCTGTTCCTTTCCCGCCCGGATGGTTCAGCCCGGCGCAACCTGACGCAAACACCCGATGCGAACGAGTTTGGAGGGCGATTCTCACCAGACGGAAAGAGAATCCTCTACCGGCGGCAAGTCAAAGGCTCCCCGAGTGCGGCAGACACGGGGATGAACCACGATATCTGGGGCACGCTGGGAGCGCTGGTGTTTGCGAAGGCCGATGGTTCGGAACCGCAGCCGCAAGGGGACGAAGGGGCTTATCCCTGGGCATCGTGGAGTCCGGACGGCAAACAAATCGCCTGCCTTTACAAACGCGAAGGCCAGATTCGCATTTTCGACCTCGCCACCAAGAAACTGGCCAGACAGTTGCCGCGCCAGGGCATCTTCCAGCAACTGTTCTGGTCCCCCGACGGCAAGTGTCTGTGCGGCACAGCGAATCTCAACGGCCAAGACTGGAATATCGTGAGCATCGACCTCGCTACCGAAAAAGAGACCTTGCTCAGCCGCTCGCTCAATTGCACCCCGGACTGGTTTCAAGGCGACCCCAGGCGCATCGTTTATTCCAACCGCACACCCGGGCTGGCCAACGATTATGGCTGGACGATGCTGATGCAGGCCACCGCGGACGCCAAGAGCCGCACCCTGGTCTGTGGGGAACGCGGCCGGCACCTCTATTACGGCTGCACATCTCCCGACGATAAATACTTGATCTACTCCCGCCCCGATGCCGACGGCCGCATGGAGGCCGATATGGCGATCATCCGGCTGGCGGACACGCCGATCATTGTCCCGGAGGACTACGTCGAGCTGCGCTCGCTTTACCCCAACGCAAAGAGCGGTCCGATCCTGCACCTGCAACAAGCCGGGTTTGAGCCGCATTGGACTTACGCTGACATCGGCGCAAAATAGTCGGCGGGACGGTTGATTCCATCGGTTTATGGAAGGCCAATCTCCGAAGACACGGGCCGCGCCAGCGGACGTCCCGCCACCAGCAGCCGCCTCGTCTGAATCTTCGGAGCTGTCTCCAACCTGCGCTTACGTTGGAGGCCCCGGTCCATGTCGTGGCCTGGCCGTTATTGCCGGTCTAATCCTCCTGGTCTGGGTGCTCGCGAGCCGGGTGGAGACTGGCGCAGACGCGATGGTCCGAAAACTGGGCCGTTTGGAAGTGACAGCGCGGCTCGTTGAGAGACCGGACCAGTTTCCCAAGCTGGGGGCTTATCGCTACACGTACGTGCTGAAGTATAAACTGATCAGCGTTCACCGGCAGGATCCCGAGGGTAAACATCCGCTCAAAGCCGGTGATGAAATCTTCGTCGGCCACTACAAGCCGTGGCTGCCGCGTTCGGAGATCAAGGACTCGGACTGGGGGCCCAGTCCGTTAGGCGGCAAGCTGGACCAATTTGTGGCGGGTGAAGTCCACCGCCTGGCGCTGGATTACGACCTGCAAGACCTGGCGCCCAGCGGAGCACTGGACTACTGCTTCCCGCCCGCCACCAACCGGTTTTTCGCCCTGTGGGCGAATCGGACAACCTACTAGCGAGACGACATGGTCTTCACCACCCACATTTTCGTCTTCTATTTCCTGCCGGTGTTTCTGCTGGTCTATTTTAACCTGCCGTTCCGTTGGCGGAACCTCTGGATTACCGGTGCCAGCTATGTTTTCTACGGCTGGTGGCAGCCGTGGTTCGTCTGCCTGATGATGTTCACGACGGTAATAGATTTTATCTGGGGCAAAGTCATCACCCGACCGGCTGCCACGCGGGTCCAACAAAGGCTGGCAGTCGTGGCCTGCGTGGTTACCAACCTGAGTTTTCTTGGATTCTTTAAGTACTACATGTTTTCTGCGGAGACGCTGAACCATCTTCTGGCGGCAGTCGGCACCGAGCAATTCCGGGTGCTGCGCGTCGTCCTGCCCATCGGGATTTCCTTTTACACCTTCCACTCGCTGACCTACATCATCGACCTTTATCGCCGCCATGCGACGCCGGCCAAGTCCTTCACCGATTTCTCGGCCTTCGTCGCCCTGTTTCCGGATTTGGTCGCCGGTCCGATCATCCGCTACAAGACGCTCGCCGCGCAACTGGCCTTCCGCGAACACACCCTCCAACGTTTTACTTCCGGCATTACCCTCTTCATTCTCGGCTTCTCCAAGAAAATCCTGCTGGCCAACCCGTGCGGGCATGTTGCGGACGCCGTGTTCAACGCTGCGAATCCTTGCGCCCTCGATGCGTGGGTGGGGGTGTTGGCGTATGCCTTTCAAATCTACTTTGATTTCTGCGGCTATTCCGATATGGCGGTGGGCCTCGGGCGCATGCTCGGCTTCGAGTTTCTGAAGAACTTCGACGCGCCTTATTTGGCCGAGAGCATCACCGACTTGTGGCGCCGGTGGCATATCTCGCTCTCGAGCGTGCTGCGGGACTACTTGTACTTTCCGCTCGGCGGCAATCGACACGGCCCTGCGCGTACCTACGTGAACCTCACTGTGGTCATGCTCCTGGGGGGGCTTTGGCACGGCGCGAAGTGGGTCTTTGTCTTCTGGGGCGCCTACCACGGCCTGCTGCTGGCTTACGAACGCTGGCGCGGCAAACAAAGCTTATACAACACCTGGCCGCTGGGCCTCCGTATCGCAGTCACCTTCTTGCTCATGCTGTTTTCCTGGGTTTTGTTCCGGGCGGAAAACCTGTCGGCTGCCGGGCAGTATTTTGGCGCCATGTTCGGCTTCTCGCCCGCCACCGGCGCTTCGGCTCTGCTGGCGGCGGACATTTACGCTCCGCTTTACCTTGTGGTGATGACACTCTGTGCGGTGCTGGTTTTCCAGCCCGCACAGGCTCATGAATGGTCACTGAAACCACAAACCTGGCCCCGCCTGATGCTGCTGGTGCCGCTGTTCGTGTTCTCGTTGCTGGTGATGTTCTCGCAGGCATTCAACCCGTTTCTCTATTTCCAATTCTGACCCGTGATGTCGAACCCCAGCCGCAAGAGCCAGATAATCCTGATGACCTGCTTCCTGGCGGTCATAGCCGGGGTGCCAGCCACTCAGACCTGCATCGAACTTGCCCGGCACGAACGGGTCCAAGCAACCGATGTTTTCCGGTATCAGCCGACGGCGAAAAACCTCCGCCAGTTCGAGCACACCCTCGAAGAGAAGTCCTGGTTCCAACAGCAGCTTCGGCCCCAATTGCAGCACTTCCTTTTCGCGACGCTGCGCGATACCGGCGCCAAAGGTGTCCTCGGCCGTAACCACTGGCTGTTCTATCGGCCGGATTTGCGGTACCTCGTCGAACCTGACCGGTTGGAAGCCGGCACGGGTGACTCGAAATGGGTCCAACCGCCTGAGCGCAGCACCCACCGCCAGAGTGTGCAGAAAGAAATCCTCCGGTTTCGCGATCAATTGAAGGAGCGCGGCATCACGCTGGTGGTGATGCCCGTCCCCGGCAAACCGAGCGTCTATCCGGACCAGGTCACGCGGCGCGAGACAGGCAGGCAGCGGCAATTCAGATCGCCCACGCTGGAGTTGCTCGACGAACTCCAACGACAGGGGGTGGCGACAGTGGATTTGTTTGCGGCATTCCAAACAGCGCGGTCGGGCACCGATCCGCTTTACCTTGCGCACGACACACACTGGACCCCGTTGGGCGCGCAGCTCGCTGCACAAGCGGTGGCTGACAAACTGCGCGACCTGAACTTCACTCCCGCAATCAGGAAAGAGTTCCGCACGCAGCGGGTGATGGTCGCGCGCTGGGGCGACATACTCGATATGATGCAAATTCCTGGCCTGCGACGCACATTTGCGGCGGAGACCGAGGAATGCCTTCAGGTGCTGGATCCAACGTTCGGTCCGCTGCTGCCGGGCGCCTCGGACCGGCCGGGCACCTACTGCTACCCGGGCCAGCAGGCGGCTGTGCTGGTTCTCGGGGACAGCTTCTGCCGGATTTACCAGTTTCCCGAGCCGCAATCACTGGGCGAAATGCCCGGTGCAGCCGCAATGGGCCGCCCGGGGGAATCGGGCGCTAAACGTCTGCTCCCGGGTTCAGCCGGCTTTATCTCACACCTGGCTCTGGCATTGAAGTCACCCGTGGACGCGATTGTGAGCGATGGCGGAGCGGCGACGGATGTGCGGCTCAAGCTCAGCACGAATCCTGAAATCCTCGATGGCAAACGCGTCCTCGTATGGGAGTTTGTCGAGCGCGACATTGCGCTGGGCGCCCAAGGCTGGGAAGAAGTGGCGCTGCCGACTAAACTGCAATGAGGTCATCCGGCGTGCCGCGGCCCGGCGCCGCCGCTCCAGGCACCTTTCGTGCGTGCTGTTTTCCGCAGGTTGCGCTATATTCCAGAACGATATGGCGATCATAAACTGCGGAATGGATCGGTTACCAAAGCTGCATCTGGCAGCGATTTGGTCATCCGGATTATTTGTGACTATAATTGCAGCCCTGGCTGCGGGTTGCGCTCACTCGGACAAACGCAAACTCGAGGATTCAGCCGCCGCGCTTAGAGGAATGGCAGCGCCGGAACTGCCGGCCTTTCTCAACAGTTCCATGTCCCTGTTGCTGACCAACGTGGACGGGTTCCGCGCCCGAGTGGTGCTCGAGGGCCAACTGACCGCCAATCGAGGCGACGTGGTTGCCGGCGAGCTCATGGGCCGAGCGGGCAAACTGCTGTTCGCTCCAGCGCCAGGCGGGTCGGTGGACAAGCATTTTCACGCGGAAGACTTCAGCTATATCTGGGACGTGAGCGAGAACCGCGGTTTTCTGCTCAGTGGACCTTTGCAGGGCTATGCGCCGATTTCCTCGAACGTACGGTTTACCAACGTGGTGACCGGCGCCAGCGAGAAGAATTTGCCGCCGGAAAAGTTCGCCGGCCATCCCTGCCAACAAGCGGACGTCACCGTCGTGTCCGGCGATGGCGTGGCAACCGTGTGGCATGTTTGGCGGGCGACGGATTTGAAAGGGATGCCGCTGCGCATCACCGGCGCCCCTAACGGAACACCGCTGACGCTAAGCCTGTCAAAGATCCGATTGCAAGCCCCACCGAATGATCTGTTTTCGCCGCCGGATGGTTTCACCAAACATACCAGTGCCGAGGGCATGGTGAACGAACTGGCGGCGAGGGAGCATAACCTCAAACGAAAGCCTGGCTACGAGCCGCCATTAAGCGATGAAATAGGTTTCCGGGATGCTCATGCACCCACCCGTCAGCAGCCCTAAAGCTGGACAATCGAGGAAAGACTGGAGTGCCTGGGGCGGTGCGCTTCCGCGGTGTGATGACTGTCGCGGCTCTAATAGATGCCTTATTGACACTTTAACCCTGGCTGGCAGATTGGGCGCGCAATGAGTACGGACGAAAAGCAATCATCCTCTGCCTGCGCAGCGTCAAGTTCGAGCTGGTGCGCCAAGAACAAAATTCCCATCAGTTGCGCACTCCTGTTCCTCGCGAACAGCTTGGTGCTGCCTGCAGTTTCGTGGGCTAATCCGCCGGTGGATGGGCTTGGTTCGGCGCCGGCCGGGGCGGAGCGGCGCTTCATGAAGGAGATTGACCAACCCAACCCGCTTGAACGGGCTAGAATCAAGCAGCGTCTCCAGGCGCAGCAGGCCCGGCGGCAGTCGAGGGCAAAGGCCGTCGAGGGACCGGTATTGGGCGAGGGACCGGAGTTGTTCGGCAAGAGCGGCACTGACCGGGTTCTCGTCATCCTGGTCGAGTTCGAGGGCACTAATACTTTCACCTGGACGCCGGGTTCCTCGACTTGGGATCCGTTGGGCCGTTGCGACAACAGCGACTTCGACGGCAGCAATGTTGCCAACGCGGCAGCCTCGCAGTTTTTTGCTCAGAAACACGGTATTACCGGCCCGACTAACTTCACTTATCGCGGCCCGTTGCACAACGAGATCGCCCGGCCGCCCGGCACGAATGACCCAGCCGAGACGATGGTTTGGGTGCCTGATTTCACCCCGAGCTACTACAGCAACATCATCCTCGGGAACGGCGTCGTCTTCGACTACGCCCGTCAGGACGGCTCGGTGGTTCATGAGGATTACACCGGCAAGTCGGCTCGTGATTACTATGAAGACCTTTCCGGCGGCGCTTACACAATCACCGGCACGGTCCTCGGCTGGGTGAAGGTGCCCAACTCCGTCTGGTATTACGGCGGCGACGGTTTGCCGGGAGCGCGGTCGTGTTCACAGCGCCCCGCCCATCAGGGTGCGATTCCCGGAGGCGGCGACGCGCGGACGTTGGTGGTGGACGCGCTGAAGAGCGCTAAGGCGGCGTATCCCGACTTCGATTGGGCGTCTTACGACTTGAACGGTGACGGCTACATTGACCGCCTCTGGATCATTCACGCCGGTTTGGGCGAAGAGGATAACCCTGAGCTGCTGAACCGTACGAGTTACGGGGAAGGCGGGATGTGGTCGCATTCGTGGAGCCTGGCCTCGCCATATCAGATTGTGCCGGGCGTTTCCGCCTCGAGTTACATCATGATGCCGGAGAACGCCGGCATCGCCGTGCTGGCTCATGAGTTCGGCCACAATCTCGGCGCGATTGACCTCTACACCTACGGCGACGGCCAGACCTCGGCGGGCTTCTGGACACTGATGGCAGATAGCTGGGTGGGCTTTCCGCTGGGCTTCCTCCCGGAGGCGATGGACCCGATGCACCTGGACCAATGGGGCTGGCTTAACCCGCTCCTGATCAGCGACCCGACGAAGGTGTATTCGGTGAGCCTCGGACAAGCCAGCCGGTTCCCGTCCGCGACGAACCTGGTGCGCGCCGTGAAAATCGAACTGCCAAACGGCACCTTCCCGTTGCCAGTCCAGCCGCATGGCCAGTGGCAATGGTGGGGCGGACAGGAAGATCTCGCTGACGCGCGCATGGCACTCAAGCAGCCCATCAGCGTCCCAGCCACCGGGGCCACGCTCGAATTCCAGACGGCCTACGACACCGAGTCGGGCTACGACTACTTCTATGTCGAGGCGTCCACGAACAACGGAACTTCCTGGCAAACGCTTGCCCAACTCACCGGAACCAGCGCCAGCTTTCCGACTTACCAGGCGCGGAGCCTTTCGCTTGCGAATTTTTCGAACAGAGACGTTCTGCTTCGGTTCCGCTACACCACCGATGCCTATGTCCTCAGCGCGGGACCGTTCGTGGATGACATTGTCGTGCGCTCCGGCGTGCAGGTGCTGCTCTCGGACAATGCCGAAACAGACACCGGACTCTGGACTTACACAGCGCCCTGGGCGCGCAACAGCGGGCAGTCTGCCACCAGCGGCTTCACGCACAACTATTACCTCCAGTGGCGCAACACCAGTTCCTCAGGCGGTTACGATCAGGCGCTCGGCGACACGCGCTTCCGCTTCGGTCCAGTCAACACGGGGCTCCTCGTTTGGTATCAGAACGACCGCTATGGTGATAACA
>JBAXTC010000163.1:0-12272 GCA_037130375.1 Verrucomicrobiota bacterium
AAAACCGCCGACCGAATCGAGTTCACCTGTCTCTGTGTATCGAGACGTGTTACGGTCTGCTCGTTGACTTCCAGTTACTTTCAGTTACTGGCCCTAGAGTGATGGCCAGGTCAGGGACTTTCACCCTGCGGTTGAAGTGCGCTCTCAGGCGCACGAGCGCCGGCTTGAGCCGGCTTTGGACGACCGAGGAGCGAGATCGTTCGAGGAAACGGCTCGGCCACCCATTCAGCCACCATTGGGCACGGTCAAATCCAACTCCCCGTCAAACCCTCCCCGCCGCCACGCTCCGCTCAATGCTATCTTTTTTCGTTAGAGGCAGGAGTGCGGGGTAAGCCGGCTTTGGACGAGCGAGGAGCGACGTCGTTAGGGGCAGGAGGTGCGGTGTAAGCCGGCTAAAGCCGGCGCTCCGGTGCGTGAAGGCTGCCGCACGCTGTTCCCTAAAGTGCGAATTGCCGCAATCAAGGTGGCTTTACTTTACTTTCGGCGGTGGATGGCGCATTCTAACGGCACATGATACGAATAGGAATTCATTCGCTTTTGATCGCCGCGCTGGTGGGGCTTGCTGCACCGCTGGGTTTGCGGGCCGAGACCAAAGCCGAAACGGCCCCTGCGCCGGAGTTCAACGAAGTTTATGATTCGGTTCGCGCGCATTTGGCGGGGATGAGCGAGGCGGAGTTGAATCGGGCGGCGGTGCAGGGGTTCATCTCCGCTCTTGGTCCGCGAGTTTCCCTGGTCACGAGTGGTGCCACGGCCAAGCCCGCAGCCGATGCGCTGCTGGTCAGCAAGTCGAGCCTGATGGATGAAAAAATCGCCTACGTGCGGATCGAAACGGTCGGCGAGGGATTGGCCAAGGCCGTGCGCGGGGCGTGCCAGAAAGTTGCCGGAACCAACCAGTTGAAGGGGGTGGTGCTCGATTTGCGGTTCGCCCGCGGGGATGATTATGCTGCCGCGGCGGGAACGGCCGATTTGTTCCTCAAGAAGGAGTTGCCGCTTTTGAATTGGGGCAGCGGCGTCGCGCGGTCGAAAGAGAAGACAGACGCGATCTCGGTGCCGGTGGCGGTGCTGGTGAATCGCTTCACCGTTGGAGCTGCGGAGGCGCTGGCAGCGGTCATGCGCGAGACGGGCACGGGGCTGATCCTGGGCGGAACAACGGCCGGGCAGGCAATGATCGCCCAGGAGTTTCCTCTCAAGAATGGCGACCGGTTGCGTGTCGCCACCGTGACGGTGCGACTGGGCGACGGCACGGCATTGTCCTGGCAAGGGATCAAACCGGACATCGCAGTGCAGGTCAGCCTGGCAGATGATCGCGCGTATTATGCGGATGCGTTCAAAGCCAGCGACCGCACCGACTTGGCCGCCGTCGCGGGTCTTTCCTTGACGAACCAGGCCGGCGTCACGAATCGTTCCGCGCGGGGACGCCGCATGAACGAAGCCGAGTTGCTGCGGGAACGGCGCGAGGGCCTAAGCGAGGCGGACCTTGCCGGGTTGAGGAACCGCGAACCGGACCAACCGCAGGTGCAGGACCCGGCCCTGGCCCGCGCACTGGATTTGTTGAAGGGGTTGGCGGTGGTTCGCCAGGGGCGCTCCTGATTTCGCCGTTGACGATTCCCTTGCGCCAAGTCAATTTTACCAACCTAATAAATGGCTGAATGAAGACCATCCTCTTTGTTTGTACGGGCAACGTCTGTCGCAGTCCAATGGCCGAGGGGATTTTCCGTCAGGCAGTCCGGGGCCGCGGGGATTTCCGGGTCTGCTCGGCGGGCTTGGGCGCGCCCGAGGGTCAGCCACCCAGCCCCTTTGCGGCGCAGGCGGTCAAAGAATTGGGCATCGATATTTCCGCCGGGCGCAGCCAAACGCTCACGCCGGAGCTGGTGCACCAGGCGGATTACATTTTCGGGATGACCCACAGCCACGTCGAGACCGTCGCGCTGCTGTATCCCCGGGCAGCAGAGAAAACTTTCCTGCTGCGCGAGTTCGATGAAACCCTCGACCAGTTCGAGAAAGACATCAGCGACCCCATCGGCGGGTCGTACGGGGTTTATCTGAATTGCCGCGACCAAATCGAGCAGGGCATCGCCTCGCTGCTGCGGTTCATCGGTGCGGGAGACCTGGTGCCCACCAAACTGGCCACCGTGGCGATCGGCGCCGACCACGGCGGTTACGAACTCAAGCAAGTCCTGAAACAATATTTGGAAGAACGCGGCGTCAGCGTAGCCGATTTCGGCACGGACTCGACCGAATCCACGGATTACCCCGACTACGCGCGGGCGGTGGCGCAGAGCGTCGCCTCGCGGAAATCGGAATTCGGCGTGCTGGTTTGCACGACGGGTGTCGGCATGAGCATTGCCGCCAATAAAGTTCCCGGTGCGCGCGCCGCCCTGGTCGGCGACCAGGAAACTGCCACCCTCGCCCGCCGTCACAACAATGCCAATGTCCTTTGCCTGGCCGGCAAGACCACTGCCCCCGAGAACGCAAGGAAAATCGTCGATACCTTCCTGCACACGCCATTCGAAGGCGGCCGCCACGAACGTCGAGTGAATAAAATGGAAATGCGAATTATCCCCGTAGATTATCGTCTGCAAACCGTCGATCCGGAGGTCGCCGCGGCGATTGACCGCGAGCGCCAGCGCCAGCAGGAAAACATCGAGCTGATCGCCAGCGAGAACTTCACCAGCCCCGCCGTCATGGAGGCCCAAGGCTCTGTCCTGACCAATAAATACGCCGAAGGCTATCCGAAGAAACGCTGGTACGGCGGCTGTGAAAACGTGGACACGATCGAGCAGCTTGCCATCGACCGGGCCAGGAAACTCTTCGGCGCCGAGCACGCCAACGTGCAGCCGCATTCGGGCAGCGGCGCCAATATGGCCGTCTATTTTTCGTTCCTCAAGCCTGGCGACAAAATGCTCACGATGGAACTGTCGCATGGCGGCCACCTGACCCACGGCAACAAAGCCAATTTCTCTGGCAGGTTCTTCGAGATCATCCACTACGGCGTCCGCAAGGATGACGAGCGCATCGACTACGATCAACTGGCCAGCCTGGCGCGCGAGCATAAACCGAAGATGATCACGGTCGGCGCCAGCGCTTATCCGCGCATCATTGATTTCAAGCGGATGGGCGAAATCGCCCGCGAGGTCGGAGCGTATCTGTTGGCGGACATTGCCCACATTGCCGGCCTGGTCGTGACCGGGCTTCACCCGAGTCCGGTCCCGCATGCTGATTTTGTTACGACCACTACTCACAAGACGTTGCGTGGACCGCGAGGCGGCTTGGTTCTGTGCAAGGAGAAGTATGCCAGGGACATCGACTCGCAGACGTTCCCCGGCATTCAAGGCGGGCCATTGATGCACGTGATCGCTGCCAAGGCGGTTTGCCTCCACGAAGCCATGCAGCCGTCCTTCAAGGCTTATCAGCAACAGATTGTGCATAATGCCGCAGCCCTGGCCGAGGGCATGAAACAGAATGCCTTCCGCCTCGTCAGCGGCGGCACGGACAATCATTTGATGCTCGTGGATGTCGGCGCCCGCGGCGTGACCGGCAAGGAATGCCAGGCCGCCCTGGACGAAGCGGGCTTGACCGTAAACAAGAATACGATTCCTTTCGAAACCCGGTCACCCTTCCAGGCCAGCGGCATCCGCCTGGGCACGCCCGCCGTGACCAGCCGCCGCATGAAGGAACCGGAAATGGCTGCAATCGCGGATATGATCAGCGAAGTGTTGCTCGATATTAATAACATCGACGCCATCGCCAAAGTCCGCCAGAGGGTTCGCGAATTGACTGCCCGGTTCCCCCTGCCCTATTGAGTTGGATCGTTTTTGT
The DNA here is from genome assembly GCA_037130375.1 of Verrucomicrobiota bacterium. Lineage (GTDB taxonomy): Bacteria > Verrucomicrobiota > Verrucomicrobiia > Limisphaerales > UBA8199 > JAPLUA01. The sequence goes on from JBAXTC010000163.1 coordinate 3,820, forward strand.
TGATGAACCTTGACACGCGCGGCACGGTGTGCCAATGTGTGCTGGTAATAATCGTTGCAAGATTTCCCTTGTTAGAGTGAGGGATCACAGAGATGCTTGCCGCACGCTCCCGGTTGGTAGCCATTCCAATTTGAACTAATCAGACATTTGACCGTCCAATCTGGGGTTGGGCTGGGGAACCAGTCTCCAAACGATTTCACTTAGTTTAACAATTTTGCATTCAGATATTTATTGACCTATGGCAAGACCGATTAAGAAAGCCAAAACCAAAACGCCCAAATCGAAAGTTGCCGTGCGAGCGGAAGCTAAACTGGCCGTAGCGGCCGTAGCGGCCGTGCCGGCTGCCGCCGTAGCTGTAGATGAGTCCCCCATCGAAGAGCTGCAGCCGCCGACGACGCCAGTGGAGACACGCGAAGCCGAAAATGCCCAAGCCGAACCGACATCGCCCAAGGACAAGGACCGCGTCGCCGCCAATAGCATCAACATCGCCAAGCTCCAAGCCATGTCCATGCCCGAGCTGAATCAGATGGCCCGCGATCTGGTCGTCGAGAATTTCGGCACGATGCGCAAGCACGAGGTCATCTTTCACATTCTCCAGAAGAATGCCGAACGCGCCGGGGTGATGTTCTCGGAGGGCGTGCTCGAAGTTCTTTCCGAAGGCTTTGGCTTTCTCCGCTCCCAAAGCTTCAATTATCTGCCCTGCCCGGAAGACATCTACGTCTCGCCTTCCCAAATTCGCCGTTTCGACCTGCAGACCGGCAACCTTGTGACTGGCCAGATCCGTCCCCCGAAGGAGAAAGAACGCTTTTTCGCGCTCCTAAAAGTCGAGGCGGTGGACCAGGAAGAACCAGACAAGGCCAAAGATAAAACCCATTTCGACAACCTGACCCCGCTCTTTCCCAATAAACGGTTCATCTTGGAAACCACGCCCGACGAGCTTTCTACGCGCGTGCTGGATTTGGTCTGCCCCATTGGCAAAGGGTCGCGCGGGCTGATCGTCGCCCCACCGCGCACCGGCAAGACCGTTCTGATGCAGAAGCTCGCCAACGCGATGCTCAAGAACAATCCCGAGACCTACCTGTTCATCCTGCTGATTGACGAGCGGCCCGAGGAAGTCACCGACATGGAACGGACTTGCCGCGGGGCGGAGGTCATCAGCTCGACGTTCGACGAACCGCCCGAGCGGCATGTGCAGGTGGCGGAAATGGTCATCGAGAAAGCCCGCCGCATGATCGAGCACAAGCGCGATGTGGTCATCCTGCTCGACTCCATCACCCGCCTGGCCCGCGCCTATAACACCGTCCAGCCGCATTCCGGCAAGATTCTGTCCGGCGGTGTCGATGCGAATGCGCTTCACAAGCCAAAGCGGTTTTTCGGCGCGGCGCGTAATATCGAGGAAGGCGGCTCGCTGACGATCATTGCCACGGCGCTGGTGGATACCGGCTCGCGCATGGACGAAGTCATTTTTGAAGAGTTTAAAGGCACGGGCAACATGGAAGTCTGCCTCGACCGCGCGTTGGTGGATCGCCGTATTTTTCCATCGATCAACATCGAGCGCTCCGGCACCCGCAAAGAGGAATTGCTCTACCACCCCGACGAATACAACAAGGTCGTCATCCTGCGCCGCGCTCTCACGGGGGTGCCACCGGTCGAAGGAATGGAACTGGTGCTCAACAAACTTAAAAAGACCGGGAGTAACATCGAGTTCCTCCTCGGCATGAGCGTGGGTTAAACCGGGTCTTGTTGCCGCACCGATCTGTCCGCCGGGCACCCTCGCCCTGCATACCTCGCTTCAGCTTTCCGGCGTCGTCCAGCTTCGCTCGATTTCCTCGAGGGACCGGCCTTTGGTTTCCGGCACCAACCGCCAGAGAACCAGCATCAGCACCAGGCAGAACATCGCATAAATGTAAAACGGGAAGGCATGGTTGAACTGCTTCACAAACCATGAATCCTTTGCATCCATCATCGGAAAGGTCTGTGTCACCGCGTAATCCGCCATCCACAAAAAGAACGTGGCCAAACCCAGAGCGCGACCACGAACGGCGGTGGGGTATATCTCCGACAGAATCACCCAGGTGACCGGACCAACAGACAGGCCAAAGCAGACGACATAAATAATGATGAAAAGCAGCATCCGGCCGCTCACTGCGTTTTGGTCGGAGATGGTCTGAGCCATAATGCCCATCGCCAACAGGCTGATCCCCATCCCGCCGGCCCCGAGAAACATGAGCGGTTTGCGCCCCCATTTGTCCACAGTGGCAATAGCGACGATGGTCGAGAGAGTGCTCGCTCCGCCAATCACGATTTGTTGGAGCATCCCGGCATCTACGCCAGTCGAGGCGCTCATATTCTTGAAGATGGTTGTGCCGAAATAGAGGAAGACGTTGATGCCGGTAACCTGCTGGAGAATGGCCAGAAGAATGCCTGCCAGCAGCGGAAGGCGCAGCGCACGGGAAAAAAGGTCCGCCCAGGCGCCTCTCTCCACCGATAACGTGCTGCGGATGGCCGCAAGCTCGGTTTGGGCGAAATCTTCGCCCCCCACTTTCGCCAGAATGGCCTTGGCCTGCTCAGGGCGGCCCATCTCAACGAGCCAACGCGGGCTTTCCGGGATTGCTAGAAGCAGCAGGGCGAAGGCGATCGATGGGAAAACGCCGCTGGCAAACATCCAACGCCAGCCGACCGTCTCGTTCCAGGTCTGGTCACCGTGCCGCGCGATGAAGTAATTGACGAAATAGACGGCCAGGATGCCGCCGACAATAGCGATCTGGTTGACGGAAACGAGGCGTCCACGCAGGTGCGCCGGAGCGATCTCAGCGATATACATGGGGGTGGACATGGAGGCGATCCCGATGCCAATACCACCCAGCCAGCGGAACAGGATGAAGGTCCAAATGTCCTGTGGAAGAGATGTGCCAATGGCCGAGGTCAGGAAAAGCATCGCCGCGATGAGTAATGCTTTCTTGCGCCCGAAACGATCCGAGATCGGCCCGACAATCAGCACGCCGGCCGCGCAGCCGATCAGCACGCAACCTGATGCCCAGCCTTTCATCACCACATCGAGATGAAACCGAGCCGTCAGGAACTCGATGGCTCCGGAGATGACCCCGGTGTCATAACCGAAGAGCAGCCCGCCGAGCGTGGCGACCAGGCAGATGGGGATCAGATAGGAAAGATTGGTGTGAACCGTCGCTGACGGTCGAATGGAAGGCGCGGTGGCGGCTGGCATGGGCGGCACTCTCTCAGGTAGGCCTCTGGTCGTCAATGGCTTTGACGAGTTCACCGGCGGACAAAAAACGAATATCTGGCGACATCTCCTGCCCAAAGCACAACCCCCTCCGCGCGAGCGCGGAGGGGGGTGGCGAGACTTAATGTAGATCGTCAGGCGGGCTGCAGCCCGCTGTGACTAATACGAGTAAACGCGATAGAACTGCTGCACGTTCTGCCGGGTCGGGGTCACGTAGCTAACCGCATTGCCCGTCCCCGGGATGGCGTTGCCAACGTTCTGCCAACCGCTGCTGACTGACGAGGCACCCTGAATCTGGTAGGTCTTGCCTGCTTCCGTGTCAAACGCAACTTCGGCAGCCGTATAGATTTGGATGGTATTCGTAGGGCCAAACGGGTTGACCAAGCTGTTGCCGTCGGCCCACACCACTCCAACCGAGAGACCATTGGTCACCGAGATGCCTGGCTGCAGCGGATTCAAACCGAGAATATATTTCATCCAGTTAGGCACACCGTCACCAGCCGGCGTCGCATTGGGTGCGGCGGACGGACTGTTGGGCGAGCCAAAGTACTGGATCTGCCACGCGTCTGCCAGCCCATCGTTGTTGCTGTCCCCGGTCAGATCGCCGATTGAAGCTCTCAGCAGCCCGACGGCGAAGGGAGCATTATGCACGCCTTTGCTGCCGTCATTGGCGACAAACTGCCAGTTGTAACCGGCCTTCAGGAACTTCGACGGCCAGTTCGTCTTAAACGAGACACCGGTCTTTACCAAGCCATCCGCCACGTAGTTTCCACTCGCCTGATAAGTCGAGTTCGGCAACAGCGTGGACAGCTTGTCGAGCAGTTTCTGGACCTCGGTCTGGACGCCCTGGATGACCCCGTCGCCGTTGTAGTCGCTGCGCACCATGTCAAACGAGTCGATCCTGCCGTGGCATTGGACGCAGACGTCCACCTTGTCGTAAGTGTTGGTTGCCACGATTCCGCCGTTGGTGGTGACAACACTATAAACCATGTTGAAGGTATGGCCGCCAGCCTTGAGGAAGGCAGGATCGGAGATGGCCACGGTCTGCATGTGGCAACCGACGCACAGGTTGGTGACCGCAGAGCGATGGGCTGCGCTAGGGATCGTCTGGCCGTAGGTGTGGGCGTTGACACCCTCGATCATGTCACCCTGGGGACTATCATGCACGCCAAAGCTAGAGCCTCCGAACCAAGTGAGCTTCCCGATTGGATAGTTTACCAACTGATTGGTCGCAGACCCATTACGGACGCGATGGCATTCCAAGCACAAAGCACCGGTGCCGGCGTTCGTGACCACCGTGCCATCGGGCATCGTCACTGCACCCATTACTCGGACCAGGTGCGGGTTGTCCAAGGGCACAGTCTCGCCGTGCGGTTCGTGGCAAGTCTGGCAGCTAAGGGGCGCAAAAGTCGCATTGGGAGTCGGGATCAGCGCATAATTCGCGTTGGTGGACGAAGCCCCCCGGGCAATGAAACCGTTGGCCGAGTGACAGGGCATGCAATTGACACTGGTGGGGCCAGTCGTCAAAGCGTGGCGGGATACATACCATTCGGTGCCCTTGACGTGGTGCGTCGGGGCGTCGTGACATTGGTTACAGTCGCCAGAGTTGACCGTCTTGCTGATAAGATTGGTGTTTCCAAGCGAGTAAGCATGCTGGCTGCCCGGTCCATGGCAGTTTTCGCACTGAATATTCGCCACATTCTGCAACGACGGCGGCATGGCTGCCCAGTTGCTGTTGGTCAATACCGTCGGGAATGTCCACCCGGTCTGCTTCATAACGTCGTCGAACCCGCCATTGGTGGCACTCGCAGTGGTATCATAGCCGACCGTATGGCACTTGAGACAGGACGCGCTGTAACTGCCCAGGAGGCCATTGATGCCTTCGGTGAAGATGTTCGCGTGGGCGGTCGTCCGCCAGGTAGTATATTTGTCCTCGGCTTGGATGCCGCCGCTATGGCAGAGGGTGCAGGTGTTGATGCCCACATACGTGCCGGCCGTTATGGTTTGAGTTAAGTTGGTGGTGCCGTAGCTGGTGGTGGCAATAGTGAGAGTCACTGTGTATTGACCAATGGCGTCCGGACGCAGCAGCGTGCGTCCAAGCACTTGAAACAGCACGCGATCCGACGGATCATACACGGGGACATTGGTTCCCAGCGGGCTGTCCGTAAAGGTCGCTACGGAGCCAATGGGTTGGGTCGTCAAAACCCAGGTGACGCTGACTATGTTGGAGGCGGGGATGGCGATATTTGCCTCGGCCTCGAGATAGATCGGGGTGCCCACGCCAACGGTACTAAGCCCGCCCGAAACCTCGGTGGTGGAGGCAAGCTTATATTTCGTAACGTCTCCGGGCGTGACAGGGCGTCGAACGATTCTGCCCTGGAGGGTGGGAGCGGTGGCGGCGCTCGCGGTCATCGCGGCGGCCATGGTCATCAGCGCAACTGCCATCAGGCAGGTGGGCATCTTCTTGATTGAGTTTTTCAGTTTCATAATTACACCGTCATTGGCACGTGCTTATTGGGTTTAGTTTTAGTGTTACTGCTGCACGCGACACTAGCTAATGCCGCATGCTGTTAACGCCGCATCGACACGATGCGGCGCTCTCCAACGGAAGCCGAGCCCGGCAGCGAGCTCGCCACCCGGTGCTTTCGTCGAAAGTATTCTTGCTTTCATTGCAAAATCGTGAATTCCTGCCCTTGCGCATGTCTATTCTGTTCTATTGACCAGGGCAGGCGGCTGCGGTCTCCAGCGCCCAGCCCGGCTGGGACTGGACCGCCGCCTCGCAAGTCTTTTCCGGGGCGGGCCTGAGTTTGGCCATGAGCGCCGCCGTTCGTTCGCTGAGAATGGCCTGGCACCGGGTGAACTCCTGTTCGCGCATCCGCACGTTCTCGCGCATGATCGCTTCGAGGTGATCCACGTTGTAAAGATAAACGTTGTCGAGCTGGTCCACGTCGGCATCAATGTCGCGGGGCACCGCGATGTCGATGAGAAACAGGGGGCGGTTCCGGCGCGCGGACATGACCGACGCAACATCAGCGCGATGCAGAATCGTTTGCGGAGAACCAGTCGAGCTGACCACGATGTCGGCTTCCGCCATGGCCTGCAGACAATCGTCGAAACAAACCGCGCGCCCGCCGAATTCGGTGGCCAGATTGAGTGCCCGGTCGTAGGAACGGTTGGAGACCAGGACCGAGCGCGCGCCCTTCTTGGCGAGATGTCGAACGCACGCTTCGCCCATCTTTCCCGCGCCGATGATCATAACCGTTCTTGCCGAAAGGTCGTGGTCGAAAATGCGCTCGGCCAGCTCGACCGCGACGCTGCCGACGGAGGTGGCGCCCCGGCCGATGTTGGTTTGGGTGCGAATTTCCTTGGCCGCCGCAAGAGCCGTCTGAAAGAGGCGGTTGGTCACGCGGCCCGTCAGCTTCGCTTCCTGGGCCGCGAGGTATGCCTGCTTGACCTGGCCGGTGATCTCGGTTTCGCCCACAACCATTGAATCCAGACCGCTGACCACCGAGAAGAGGTGCTGGACGGCCTCAGCGCCTTCCTTGATGTAAAGGTGGGGGGCGAAGTCAACGCTGCCGGTGGAAAGGTGCTGGAAAAGGTGGTGGACGTTCCCGTTGACTTTCGGGGTGACCCCATAGACTTCAACCCGGTTGCAGGTGGAGAGCAGAACCACTTCGGCCAGGTTGGCGCCCAGCTTGAGACGGCAACCGTGGCAGCGCAATCGGGATGGGTGGATGGCCAGCTTTTCGCGCAATTCCACCGGCGCAGTCTTGTAGCTGAGTCCGGCAACGAAAAGTTTCATTGGGCGGTCAGGAATCACAAACGGGCGGCGGGCAGCAAAGCTGCCGGTGACTGGCCAAATCTTGCGATTTGGCGCGCTAATTCAAGCTGCCCATTTATTCTCACGATATTAGCATACTTAAGTGCCGTTTTGCTTCTCGTCCTCCCTTGCCATTTGTTTTACATTTCTTGGCATCAGAGAACAAGATATGGAGCAACGATGCTAATCTTAATAGTCGAATAAGCCGCGGTTAAATAATAACAACCCGGTCAGGCGATGGGAAATGTGGAAACAACCTGCTAATCTTACGATGCTGATAAGCTGGTTGGAACTTACGGCTGGCGCGAAGCCGGCGGGCGCCGCCAGGGGAGCTTTGGCGGTTCGGGCAGCCCCTGGGCGCGCAGGGCGGTGCGGAAGTGCATTTTGGCGACCCGGGAGAGGCCGTCCGGGCCGTGCTTGCCAACGAACTCCCTGGCGGCAGCGTCCACAGCGGCGGAGGCGCCCTTCGGGAATTTCGCGCCGAACTCCTTTTCCAAGGCGGCAAGCCGCGTAACGAATTCGTGGCGCGCCAGGATGGAAGCGGCGGCGACCGCCAGGTCCTCCTCGGCGCGGTGCTTTTGCACCAGCTCGATTTCCCGGCCCAAAGTCATCAAGGCTTTGGCGACGACGTTCTTGTTCGCGGCGAACTGGTCGCTAATGGCGCGCACGGGCTGCGGGATCATCCGGTGCCGTTGGCCCATGAGGTTTTCAATAACGCGGGCATGGCCCCAGGCGAGCATGGTGTTGACGCTCTTCATCTTCGCATAAAGACGATTGTAGGCATCGTTGCCAATCGGCACAACCGAGGTCACGCAGCCCGGCGTATTGCGAATCAATTCCGCCAAATCCTTCATCCGTTTGTCGCTCGAGATGTTCTTCGAGTCGCGAATGCCGGCATCGGCCCATGACGTGACAACGCCTTCGTTCACATAGACTCCGGCAATGCAAAGCGGCCCAAAAAAGTCGCCCTTGCCGCTTTCGTCCACACCGAGGCGCGGCACAAGGAGTTCCGGGTTCAACACCGTCTCGTAGCCCAGTCGCGCTTCCTTGAGAATCTCCGGCTCGAGCACGAACTCGATGAACTCCTGGGTCCCCTTTCCTTGCACCACCAGTTTGCCGCTCTGGTAGAAAACAAGGTTGGTCTTTTCCTTCTCGGCCGCAAACCGGGCATAGGGAACATCGCGAAACTGGTAGTGACGCGCCTGCAACCAGGCCTTCAGGGCAGCGGCCTGATCGTCGCTTAGCTTGCAGGTATGGGACGTTAATGGTTTCACAACGGTTCGTGATATCTTAGAAGTTTGCCCCGAGTCGCGCAAGTCGGGCGTGGTTCGTGGCCGTTTCTCCAGGGTGGTTTCAAGAAATCGTAGCCGCCGACGGCAGTCGGCGCTA
>JBAXTC010000164.1:0-12261 GCA_037130375.1 Verrucomicrobiota bacterium
GCGCCGACTGCCGTCGGCGGCTACGATTTTGCAGGTTCTTGAATCCGCCCTGCGCCCGCCTAGCCAGCGAGCGTCACGATCGGGCACAGCGTCACCCTCTGCGTTCAAGCCCCCAAAATAATGCTGGCTCCCCACAGTTCTTCCGGCTTCACAAGCCTCGAAGTGCTGACGCCTAATCATGTTCGCGCCACCGCTCCACTCGACTCGTCAAAGGATCACGTCCTCGCGTTGCCGGCTTGTGAACCGGCAATAGTGCCGATAGCCTGCGCTGCGGGCGAGTTGGACGGCTTCCGCGAAGTTCAGGCCCACTTCCTTCGCCGCGTGGGCGTCCGAGCCGAACGTGATCGGCACGCCAAGTTGCGCGGCCAGGTGGACGATACGCGCGCTGGGATAAATCTCTTTGCACTCTTTGCGAAGGCCGGAGGTGTTGATCTCCACCGCCACGCCCCGGCGTTTGGCAGCTTGCAGAAAAGTCTTAAATAGCTGCGTGCAATCCTCTGCGGGATAAAAGCAGAACTTCTTGCAAAGGTCCGCATGGCCGATGATCTCGAACAGACCGGATTCCGCCGCCATCGTCAATCGCTCGAAATACGCCGTCCAGACATCCATCGGCTTGCGGCTCTTCCACTCGGAGATGGTCGCGGGATTATCGATTGCCCAGGACTCCGAAACGTAATGGACCGAGCCGATGAAATAGTCCCACGGATGGCGTGCGGCCAGGTCGCGAATCCAGTCCTCGTGACCGGGCAGGTAATCGACCTCCAGCGCGAGCTTGATGACCAGCCCGGGATGGTCGCGCCGGGCGCGCTCGACCCGCCGGACATACTCGTCCAGCTCCGCCGTCCGCATGCGCCAGTCGTCGAAATCGTCGAGGGCCATCGGATTGTGATCGGAGAACCCGATTTCCTTGAGGCCCAGCCTGACGGCCTGTGCCGCCAGTTCGGTCGGCTCGCCCGTGGCGTGGCGACAAAGTGGCGTGTGCGTATGGTAGTCTGCGGGTAGAGACATGCCGAAACTTAGGGTGGCCAATGCCGCGCGACAAGCGCTTTTGTCGCTTTTGCGGCTGCACAGAAGCGGCCACAGCATCTGCCAGGACGATCCCGCTCCGACCGACGCCAATGGCAACCGGAGCGGGTCAAGACTGTGGCCAATGCTTTGGCTCTTGGTTGGAGAGGCAAATGGTTTCTCGACTCTCGATGCTGCGACTGGGTAATGTTGGGGACTGATTATGAACGATCTACGTTACAAGAAACTGGCGAAGTTATTGGTCGAGTATTCCACCAGGCTTGGCAAGGGCGACCGGGTGCTGCTCGAAATGATCGATGTGCCGGACGACTTTTGCATCGAGCTGATGCGAGCGGTGCGGGGCGTGGGCGCCACACCGATCATCGAAGTCCGGCACACGCGGATCAACCGCGAGATGTTGCGCGACACCAACGAACAGCATGCCGGCCTGGTGCGCGATCTCGAGTTGTTTCGGCTGAGGAAAATGCAGGCTTACATCGCGATTCGCGGCAGCGACAACGCGAGCGAGAACGCCGACGTGGCGAGCGATCGGATGGCGCTGTATTCACGCGCCACCCGGCCGGTTCTCAACTACCGTGTGAGCAAGACCCGCTGGTGCGTGTTGCGCTGGCCCACGCCCAGCATGGCTCAGGCCGCCGGCATGAGCACGGAAGCCTTCGAGGATTTGTACTTTGATGTCTGCACGATGGACTATCAAAAAATGGCCCGGGCCATGTCGCCTCTGGAGCGGCGGATGAAAAAGGCAGATCGTGTTCATCTCAAAGGGCCCAGGACAGACCTCACCTTCAGCATCAAAGGCATCGGGTCGAAGATGTGCAAAGGCGACCGGAATATTCCCGATGGCGAGGTGTTCTCGTGCCCGGTCAAGAACTCGATCAATGGCCAGATCCAGTTCAACACCCCCACACTTTACTCCGGCACGAAGTTTGAAAACGTTTGCCTGGAGTTCAAGGCCGGGAAGGTGGTCAACGCCACGGCGAACAACACCAAACGCCTGAATGAAATTCTCGATACCGACCCGGGCGCGCGCTACACAGGGGAGTTCTCGCTCGGGTTCAATCCGTTCATCCTGAATCCGATGTGCGACATCCTGTTCGATGAAAAGATCGCCGGATCACTGCATCTGACGCCAGGACAGGCTTACGAAGAATGCGACAACGGAAACCGCTCGGCGGTGCATTGGGACATGGTATTGATCCAACGTCCGGAATGGGGCGGCGGCGAGGTTTGGTTCGACGACGACCTGATTCGCAAGGACGGCATGTTCGTGCCGACGGACTTGAAGCCGCTCAACCCCGAGAACCTCAAGTAACCGGCCGCCAGGAGGGGGCAGAGCAATGCTTCACGTTCCCGCCCCGTAATTCGGGGCGATGGAAGCAACAGCGGGATCTACTTGTCGTTTTTCAGCACGGTCAGGAATTGCTTCATCGCCGGAGACAGGACTTTGTTCTTCTTGTAGAGGGCGGCCAAGGGGCGGAAGAAATCGCCGTCCTCGAGGGTCACCTGGGCCAGGGACTGCTTGGCCACTTCCTGGAGGACGGTGCCTTGCGGGACGATGGCGACGCCGGCGTCAATTTCAACGGCGCGTTTGACGGTCTCGATATTGTCAAACTCCATGGCGTGTTGGACGTGGACGCCATGTTCTTTCAAGATGCGGTCCAGGGCCTTGCGAGTCGGGATATCGGGCTCGAAACTAATGAACTTCTGGCCGGAAATCGCTTTGAGCAGGGTGCTCTTGTTCTTGGCCAGCGGATGCTGGGGATGGCAGATGAGGACGAGCGGATCTTTGCGGAGGGGGAAGATCTCCAATTTGCTGTCGCGGGTCGGATAAGCGACCAGGCCCATATCAACGACGTTGCCCAGGACGTCTTCGTACACCTGATTGGCCCGGCGGTATTCGACATGGACGTTGACGGTGGGGTATGCCTTGAGGAATTTCTTCAGATAGGGCGGCAAGTCGTGCAAACCGATGCTGTAGATGGTGGCCACGCGAATGGTCCCCGAGATGATATCTTTGATCTCCTGCAGCTTGCTGTGGAGGGCGTCGTAAGTGGAAATGATCTCCTTGCTGTAATCGTACAGCACCTGACCTTCACGCGTCAGCCGGAACTTCTTTTTGCTGCGTTCGATCAGAAGGGACTTGAAGAGGCGCTCCAGAGAGCTGATCTGCTGGCTGACCGCCGATTGAGTGACTTCATTGATTTGCGCGGCCTTGGTGAAACTCTCAGTTTCAGCCAGGTCACAATAGACTTTGAGACTCTCGATTTGCATAAGAAGGTGGAATACGATTTTTAATGAAATCAGTCAACAAGTGTTTTCATGATTTTTATTCAGGGGTGACCGTGGATTCCGGTCTGAGGGCCTGCTTGACCTTCACCAACAATTCCCGGCTGGTGAACGGTTTTTGCAGGTAGGTGTCGTCGCTATCCTGGCCGGCGGGCCCCACGCAACCGCTGGTGCAGATGATGCGCGTCGCAGGCGCAATCTTCCGAATGTGCTCGACTAGCTCGCGGCCACTCATGGCTGGCATGACCAGATCGGTGATCACCAAGTCCACGGGCGCATCCTTCTCTCTGTGAGCCAAAATATCCAGCGCCCTCTGGCCGCCGTTGGCCGTTAACACACGGTAGCCGTAGGAGGAGAGAATCGTTTGGCCCATCGTCAGCAACAAATCTTCGTCATCGACGATCAGGATGGTCTGGTCGCCGTTCAGGTCGTCGGATGCAACGTCGTCGTTCCGGATGAGCTTCTTTTCCGCCGGAAGATAAACCCGCACCGAGGTGCCTGTCCCGGACTGGCTTGAGATCGCCACCCCGCCGCCATGATTGGTGACGATGCCATAGACCCAGGCCAACCCCAACCCGCGATGGTTGGCGCCACCCTTGGTGGTGAAGAATGGCTCAAACACACGCGGCAAGATATCCGGCTCGATGCCGCAGCCATTGTCGCTGACTTCCACGCACACGTAAGAGCCGACCGCCAACTGAACGTTGCGATCCTGCGATGGCTCCGCCAGCTCAATGTTGCGCGTCTGGACGGTGATCCGGCCGCGCTCGGACAGGGCCTGGACGGCGTTCTCCAATACCTTCATGAACGCCTGCTGCATTTTGGCCTCGTCAAATTTCGCCGAGAACAGCTTGCGATCCAACTGCAAAGTCCAAACCACTGCATCCGGCCCGGCGTTCTGCTGGAAGAATTCCACGCTGCGGCGCAGCAGCAGGTTTAGATTCCCGGCCATTTGGGTGCGCACCTCTTTCTCCTGCCGGCTGAACGTGCCGAGGTCATTCGCGATTTCCGCCGCCTTGGCCGCCGATTTCTCCACCTCGATCAGCGAAGCGCGCCACGGATGGGCCGGCTCCATTTTGCTCAAGACGAGCGACGTATGACCCAGGATGCTCGTCAGCGCATTGTTGAAATCCAGCGCCACAGTGCGTGCCAATTGCAGCGCGCAATCCAGTTTCTGTTTGTGCGCCGGAGCGGCGTCTCCGCCTGGAGCCTTCACTTCCGGCGCGCCGGACCCGCTCTCCGCAAACAACTGAAACAAGAAGTATTTCTGACCGCCCCTGGCAGACGAACAGACCGCGACGAGATACCCAACTGCATTGGCCCCCTGGCATCGGAACTTGAGTATGGTGTTTGGGGTTGGCGACTTCTCCCAAAGGGCCAGAAACTGTTCGGCTGTGCGGCTGTTTTCCGGGGACCAAATCGCCGCCAGCCGCGGGGACTGGCCTCCGAGAGCGACGCCAAAAAGCCGGGCGGCCATCGGATTGGCGCGGCAGATGGCACCCGCTCCATCCACCAGAAACGCCGGCCAGCCGGCATCTTCCAACCCAAAAGCAATTTCGGACTTCATCGGCAGCAACTTATGAATGGCAGCTTACAAACCTCCAAGCCGCGTCTCAAACCGAATCTGTCGGCACATCGACAAAAGCAGCGGGCAACAGTTCTCCCACCGAGAATTCCTTGATGACGCGCAATGCGCGGCTGTCCGCCACCCAGACCGCGGCCCGGGGCGCATATTCGGCGAGCAGTTGGCGGCAAGCCCCGCATGGCATCGGCCCGCCCGGCGCGCGCGCGACGACGGCGATGGCCAGGAAATCCCTGTTGCCGTCGGTCAATGCCTTGAACAGTGCCACGCGCTCGGCGCAGCAGGTGAGACCGTAGCTGGCGCTTTCCACGTTGGCGCCTGTGATGATTTTGCCGGACGCGGTCAGCAGTGCGGCTCCGACTTTGAATCTCGAATAGGGGGCCACGGCTCGTTGTCGCGCTTTGGCCGCCGCCCGCGCCAGATCGCGTTTACTGCTTTTGGCCATACAACTTTGAAAAGTGTTCGAGCAATTGCGCTGCCAGGTTCTTCACCCGTTCCGCCGTTGCCAACACCTCGGCGTGCGACAGCGCTTCCCCGCTCCGGCCGGCCGCCAGGTTGGTGATACAGGAAATAGCGGCGACCTTCATCCCACATTGCCGCGCCACAATGGCCTCCGGCACGGTGCTCATTCCGACGGCATCCGCTCCGAGTCGGGCAAAAGCGCCAATTTCCGCCGGCGTTTCGTAACTCGGCCCGGACACCGCCAGGTAAACCCCGGTTCGGAGTCTTGTCTGACAATCCTGGCCGGCCCGGCGCAGCAACCCGCGCAACCCTTCGTCATAGGTGTGAGTCAGGTCCACAAAACGCGGCAACCCCTCCTCCGGCGCGCCCCGCAGCGGATTGACCCCCATCAGGTTGATGTGGTCGGTCAAAACCATGAAATCACCAGGGCGAAAACTTCGGTTGATCCCGCCAGCGGCGTTTGTTAGCAACAAATCCCGAATCCCGTACGCGGCGAGTGCGCGGACGGCGAATGTCACCAGTGCCATCGGATGGCCCTCGTAGTAATGCGCCCGGCCGCTGAGCATCATGACGGGCGTGCCCCCCAGCCGGCCGATCAACAGTTGCCCCGCGTGGCCGCTCACGCCCACTGGCGGGAAGCCAGGCACCTGCGCATACGAAATCTCCGCCTCCGACTGCAGTTCACTCAGCGCATGGTGAAAACCGCTGCCCAAAACAATGGCCAGCGTCGGCCGGAGCCGCGTCAGTTTCTTCAACCGTGCGGCAGCGGCCTCGCAAGTGTTCTGCTTCTTGATCTTATTCATAGTTCAGCGGCGAGCCAGGATCGACGGAGTCGTCCTCGCTCGTTGCGCCAGAGCGTCGCTTGGTATATTCTGCAACTGCAATCGGCTTTGCGGCTCGGTTCATCATGGAATTAGACAACGACGAAATCTGCCGCTATTCACGGCACTTAATTCTGCCTGAAGTCGGGCTGGCGGGGCAAAAGAAAATTTGCGCCACCAGCGTGCTCTGCATTGGCGCCGGTGGACTCGGCTCGCCCATTGCCATGTACCTGGCGGCCGCTGGCATCGGCAAGCTCGGCTTGGCGGATTTCGACGCCGTCGAACTCTCCAACCTGCAGCGCCAGGTCATCCACGGCACCGACGACATCGGCCGGCCCAAGACCCAATCTGCGAGGGACAGCATCCATCGACTCAATCCGAATGTCGAGGTTATCGTTCACAATGTGCAGATCACCCGCCAAAATGCGCTCGATGTCATCCGTCCCTACGACATCGTCGTGGACGGCACCGACAATTTCCCGACGCGCTATCTCACCAACGACGCCTGCGTGCTGCTCCACAAGCCGAACGTGTACGGCTCGATCTTCCGGTTCGAAGGCCAGGCCAGCGTGTTCGCGCCGCATCTCGGCGGCCCGTGCTATCGCTGCCTCTTCCCAGAACCGCCGCCCCCCGGCATGGTCCCAAGCTGCGCGCAAGGCGGCGTGCTCGGCGTTTTGCCAGGCATCATCGGCCTCATTCAGACAACGGAGATTCTGAAACTCGCCCTCGGCATCGGCAGCTCGCTTGCCGGCCGGTTGCTGCTCTTCGACGCCTTGGAGATGAAGTTTCGTGAACTCAAACTGCGGCGCGACCCGCAATGTCCCCTGTGCGGCGAGCACCCGACCATCACCGATCTCATCGACTACCAAATGTTCTGTGGGCTTACCCCATCATCCTCGAAACCCGTTATGAATCCTGATGAAGTTACTGTGCAAGAAATGAAACGCGCGCTGGACGACTCACAACTCGGCATCAAAGTCATCGATGTGCGCGAGCCGGGCGAATACCAGATCGCCCGCGTCGAAGGCGTGTCGCTGATGCCCTTGAGCACGCTGGCCCGGCGTTTCACCGAGCTGGACCCGAACCAGCATTACTACATTCATTGCAAAGCCGGCGCGCGCTCGCTCCAAGCCCTGCACTTCCTGCGCAAGCACGGCTTCAACCAACTCAACAGCGTCCGGGGCGGCATCGATGCGTGGTCCGACCAAATCGATCGCACCGTTCCGAAGTATTGAAACCTGCCCCTTGGGCAGTCCGAGGCTCGTGCCATTCTATTCCCGGTGCGGCTTCCAGATCTGGCGCTCGATGTTCGAGTGCGGGGGCCACAATTTCACCGACCCGCCGGATTTGGCAATCAAATTGGGGCATGTTCCACTGGGTGACCGCAATCAGCATGTTCCTCCGCTGCAGCTTGGCTGCGCTTGAGGCCAGGCCGGCAAATAGTGAAACTGAGTGAGCTTTCCCATTACCCGGGCCAGCCGGGGTTCTATGGATTCCGCGAGCAAGTGGCTGACGGTCTGAAGCATCTTCGGAATGTGCAACGGCTTTTCCAGCAGCGCCCCCACGCCCGCAGCCAGCGCGGTAAAAAGCTGGTTCGATTTGGCAGTGATGATGACCACCGGCAACAGCGGTTTGATGTGGGTCAGACGGCTAAAAACTTCCCAACCGCACTTCTCCGGCAGGTTCAGATCCAGCAACACCAAGTCGATCCGCCTCGTGTTGGCGATTTCCAGTCCCCTGGCACCGTCCGCAGCCGACAGCACACGGTAACCTTCATCCGCCAGCACGCGCGTCAGCATCCTGCGCACAGACCGATCATCATCGACAATTAATATGTGTTTCTTACGGTTCATAGGCTCAGTCACTTGGACAAAGCCTATGAACACCAGTTCAAAAGAATAGTTTTGCAGCGGAAACCCCTTTCTCCTTTCTGCTTCCTCCCCGGCGCACGGCCCCACCCGGGGCAGAGACCTGGTTGCCTCACCACTTCTCGGCCCGTATGTGCTCCGGGTTATAGCGAGTGCGCGCGGCAGGTTGTTCGCCCGGCTGGCCAAGCGATATTGCCGCCACCGGAATGAAGGCAGCGGGCAGGCCCAACAATTCTTTCACCCGCTTGATCAGCGGTTCGCCGGGATGGATGCCTACCCAGCAGGCCCCGAGGCCGAGCGCGTGTGCCGCCAATAACAGGTTTTCAGTCGCCACCGAACAGTCCTGCAGGAGATAGCTGATTTGCCGCTCGAAGGCTGCGTCCAGGTCGCCGCAAACCACGATCGCCATCGCAGCAGAAGATAGCATGGCCGCCCCCGGGTGGAGCGTCGCCAGCTTCGACAGCATTTGTTTGTCCCTGACTACTACGAAGCGCCAGGGGTCTTTGGTCATGGCGGAAGGCGCGGCCATAGCCGCCTCGAGGAGTTTCGTCACTGCCGCATCGCTCACATCGCCGGGCGAATAGACCCGGATGCTGCGTCGGCCAAGAATGAAGTTCAGGGTGTCGTTGCTGGTCGTGTTCATGATCGTTAAGTTAAGTCAGAGCCTACGTGTTTAACCCCTTGGCGCTGGAGTTCAAGCTTTAGCTTGTCCGTGCCAACATGCTTTCCGGGACTGTGGGCAATGAAAAGATCATCCTTGCCTTTGCTTTCTGGCTTTTTTCATGCAACTTCCTGATGATGATCAGGACTGGAAAAGATGCTGCGACTGCCAATTGTTACTTGAAAGAAACCAACCCATGACGATCTCGATTCTTGCCGGCAAGCCGGCCCCAAAAAGCCTGCTGGTGGACCCGGCGCAACTCGAACGCGATTATTACGAGCGCAAGCCTGACCTCGGCGACCCCGACCAGATGGTCAGCTTTGGCACCAGCGGGCACCGCGGTTCCTCGCGTCGCGGCACCTTCACCGAGGCCCATATTCTTGCCATCACCCAGGCCATCTGCGACTACCGCAGCGGCATCGGACCCTCCGGTCCCCTCTATATGGGCAAGGATACCCATGCGCTCTCAGCGCCCGCCCAGCGCACCGCCCTCGAGGTGCTGGCAGCCAACAGCGTCCAGACTGCCATCCAGCAAGATGACGGCGTGACCCCCACGCCGGTTATTTCGCGGGCCATCCTCGTCTATAACCGCGGCCGCAACGAGCACCTTGCCGACGGTATCTGCATCACCCCCTCGCACAACCCTCCCGAGGACGGCGGCCTCAAGTATAACCCGCCTAACGGTGGTCCGGCTGAGAGCGATGTGACCAAGCGCATTCAGGATCGGGCAAACGAACTCCTGCGGGCCGGAAATGCCGGCGTGAAGCGCACGCCCTTCGCCGCCGCCCTCAAGGCCGCCACCACCCATCAGGAGGACTTTGTCATGCCCTACGTCAACGACCTGCGAAACGTCATCGACATGGAGGCCATCCGCTTCAGTGGCCTCAAGCTCGGCGTGGACCCGCTCGGCGGCGCCGCCCTGCCGTACTGGGAGCCGATCAATTCCGTCTATAAATTGGACATCACCGTCGTCAACCCGAAGCTCGACCCGACGTTCTCCTTCATGACGGTCGATCACGATGGCGTCATCCGCATGGATTGCTCGAGCCCTTATGCGATGGCAAGCCTCGTCCGGCTCAAAGACCAGTATCGCGTGGCGTTCGCCAACGACCCCGATGCGGATCGCCACGGTATCGTCACGCCATCGGCGGGTTTGATGAATCCCAATCATTACCTGGCGGTGGCGATCCGCTACCTGCTCACCCATCGACCGCTTTGGTCAACGCAGGCTGCGGTTGGCAAAACGCTGGTCAGCAGCGGAATGATCGACCGGGTCGTCAACCAGCTTGGTCGCAGACTGTGCGAGGTTCCGGTCGGCTTCAAATGGTTCGCACCGGGGCTCTTCGACGGCTCGTTCTGCTTCGGCGGCGAGGAGAGTGCCGGCGCGAGTTTCCTGCGGCACGACGGAACCGTGTGGACGACCGATAAAGACGGGCCGCTGCTGAACTTGCTGGCGGCCGAAATCACGGCCCGTACCGGCAAGGACCCGGGCGAGCACTTTGGCGAACTCGCTGCCGCGTTCGGAACGCCCTGCTACACGCGCATTGATGCGCCAGCCACACCCCGGCAGAAAGCCCGTCTCCAGAAGCTTTCGCCTGAAGATGTCAAAGAGTCCGTGCTCGCCGGAGAGCCGATTACCGCCCGGCTCACTCGGGCGCCGGGCAACAACGCGCCCATCGGCGGCCTGAAGGTCACCGCCACCAGCGGTTGGTTCGCCGCCCGACCCTCCGGCACAGAGAACATCTACAAAATCTACGCCGAGAGTTTCCGCGATGAAAAGCATCTGCAAACGATCGTTGCTGAGGCCCGGCAGATCGTGAGCAGCGCGCTGGGTTCCTCCTGATCCAAGCGCCGGCTGTAATTCATCGCACTTGTGTCCGGCACAACGGTCGGGGATTTACACCATTCGCCTTTCAAGGAATTTCCGACGCCATTCGGCCCGCGAGAGCTTGCCCCTCGAGTTGGTCTTGAGCGACTCTACGAACCACCACACGCGCGGCACCTGCCAGCCGGGAAGCTTTTCCAGCAGGAACTGTTTCAAACCTCCCCCATCGTTCGGCCTGTTGGTCGCGACGCAGGCGACAATTACGTCGGTTCTATCGGTGTCGCTGCTCGGGACGCCGAAAACGAGGCAATCATTGACCGCGTCGTGGTCCCGAAGCGCTCGCTCGATGGCCGCGGGCGAGACTTTTCGGCCGGCAACGTTGATCTGATCGCTCAAGCGACCGCGCAGATACACCCGCCCGTCGCCAAGTTCGGCCAGGTCACTCGTCTGAAAACAGCCCTCGTCAAGCGAGTCGTCCGCATCCGGCCAATAGGTCTCGCCCACCGCGCGGCTGCGCACCCGCAGACAACCGTCTGCGTTCAGGTCGAGGCCAACGTTCTGCATCGGCGCGCCAACGCAAGCATCGTCAGCACGCGGAGCATCCGTTGAATCATAAGCGATTCCGCCGCATTCGGACGAGCCGTAGAAGTTGTGAATCTTGATGCCCGTGGTTTTGAAGACTGCCTGTTCGAGGGCTGCCGGCAACGGCGCTCCCGCTGAAATGGCCAGACGCACGTTGCCTGGGATGGCGCCAGCCTCTTGCCATGCCCGCCACAGCGCCGGGACGCCGGCCAGCGTGAGGCTCGGGTAGCCTTCGGCGGCGCGCCGCACCACTTCCGGCAGCGGTGAGGGTGCGAGCACCAAGGGAACACCGTGCAACAACAGCGGCAGCACCAGGTTCGAAAAACCATAGGAATGCGCCAGCGAAATCACCCCGAGGTTGGGCCAGTCTGAACACAGTCCCATCGTGGCAACGATATTCTCCGCGTCGGCTGCCAACTGCTCCGCCCGGAACGCAACCCCCCGCGGCAGGCCAGCCGTCGCCGAAGTGGTCTTAAGATGGCAGCAGGGTGCCGGGGGCGCGGGAATCCGCGGCGGCTTCTGGTCCGGCTCGAGCGGACAGACGACGATATTTCTGCGCCAAGCCCGCAAGACTGCGAAGATGAATTCCGCTGAGTGGCCTTGGGGATAAATCACGGGGCCGGCGCCTGCCGTGGCGCCTTCGCCCAAAACCGCGAGTTCCGTGAAGCTCCAATGCCGGCCGGAAACCAGATCGCGCAGGGCGAGGTCGTCGCCTCGCTCTCGAGCAATCTGGCGCCAGCGTTCGTATAGCATTTACACTTTCCTAAGGTACGATTAGTTTCAGCCGCAAGCATGATTCCGCCAGCCGAGCAATGCACGCTCCATTTCCAGTTTGAACGGGATACGTTCGCCTTTGCCAATGAGTTGGTCTGGGAATACCGTCTGAAACCGGGCACCGAAACGATGGCGACGCTCCGCAACGATCCCCCTCCCTCGTACGCTCATCGCTGCTTTGTCATGGTTCGCTCCGCCCGACAATTCCTTTATCACGCACATTTTGAGCCGAGCGCGCCTGTGGCCGGTGCCCAAATCTACCGGCAGATCATCCGCGAGGTCGTGTCGCGCAGCCCCCGCCAGCCCAGTCTCGAGACCGAGAGAATCGTGATTCCAGGCTACGAGTGTTTGCGCTCCTTCAGCAAGGCTCAGGA